>NZ_JBHXKA010000217.1:0-8130 GCF_042722885.1 Streptomyces sp. NPDC058401 | reverse complement strand
GGTCCGGGCAGCGCCCGGGGACACCCCCAGCCCGTCCGGCGCTTGCGGACCAGGTCCGGGCAGCGCCCGGGGACACCCCCAGCCCATCCGGCGCTTGCGGACCGGGCCCGGGCCGGCCCGGGGACACCCCAGCCTCGCCGGCGTTTGAGGCGCGGGTCCGGGCAGAGCCCGGGGAACGGTGGAAGGGCGGGTAGGGGACTTCGCCCCGCAGGGCAGCAGGGCAGCACGGCCAGGCCACAGCCCTCAAGCGGAGCTCCGCTTGCGCGGCGTCACCGCCTTCTTCGCGGCAGCCCGCGCCGGCTTCGCCTCCGCAGCCTTGGCCGAGGCCGCCTTCTTCGCAGCCGCCGTACCGGCCTTCTTCTTCGCAGCGGCAGCAGCACCAGCGGCCGTCGCCGTCGACTTCTTCGCAGCACCCGCACCGGCACCCGCACCCGCACCCGCACCCGCCCCCGACGCAGTCGACTTCTTCCCACCCACCGCCTTCGGCGCAGCCGCCCCCGCAGCCGCCCCCGCCCCCGCCTTCTTCCGCCGAATCGGCGTAACCTCCGCCCCCGCCCCCTCCGACGCAGCCGGCACCGCCCCTTCCCGCGAAGCCTTCGCCGCCCGCACGCTGTTCTCCAACGCCGCCATCAGGTCGATGACCTGCCCACCCGCACCCTCATCCGGCGGCCCCGCCGCCACCGCAGGTTCGCCCCCGCCCGCCTTCGCCGCGATCATCGCCTCGACCGCCTCCCGGTAGTCGTCGTGCAGCGAGTCCATCTCCACTTCCCCCAGCGTCGCCATCAGCGCGTCCGCCAGGTCCAGCTCGGCCTCCCGTACCGATACCTCGCCCTCGGGCGCCACTCCCTCCGGAACCCGGATCTCGTCCGGCCAGAGCAGCCCGTGCATCGCGATCACGTCGTCGACGACCCGCAGCATGCCCAGCCGCTCCCGCCCCCGCAGTGCGTACTTCGCGATCGCGACCTTCCGGCTCCGCTTCAGCGCCTCCCGCAGCAGCGTGTACGGCTTGGCCGCCGTGGCCCCGCTCGCCGCGAGGTAGTAGGCGGCGTCCATCTGCAACGGATCGATCTGATCGGCGGGCACGAAGGAAACGATCTCGATCGTCTTCGCGGTGGCGATCGGCAGCTGTGCCAGGTCCTCATCGGTGATCGGAATGATCGACCCGTCGGCTTCCTCGTACCCCTTGCCGATCTCGGCGGTCGGCACCTCCTCCCCGTCGAGCTCGCAGACCTTGCGGTAGCGGACGCGTCCGCCGTCGCCGACATGGATCTGGCGGAAGGAGATCGAGTGGCTCTCGGTGGCGTTCACGAGCTTGATCGGAATGCTGACCAAGCCGAAGGAGATCGCCCCGTTCCATATGGATCGCACGGTTCCTCCTGTTTCGTGGCAATCTCATCGTATGACGCCGATCACCCTGGTGGAGGGCCGTCGCATTTCGCTCAGCAACCTCGACAAGGTCCTCTACCCGGAGACCGGCTTCACCAAGGGCGAGGTCCTCCACTACTACGCCACGGTCGCGGGCCCCCTGCTCGCCCACATCCACGACCGCCCGGTGTCCTTCCTGCGCTATCCCGACGGCCCGGACGGACAGCTCTTCTTCACGAAGAACCCGCCGCCCGGTACCCCCGCCTGGGTGAAGACCACGCCCGTGCCCCGCTCGGAGGACCTGCGGGCCGAACAGGTGGTCGTCGCCGACCTGCCCGCCCTCATGTGGGCCGCCAACCTCGTCGTCGAGTTCCACACCCCCCAGTGGCCGGCCGGTGCCCCCGCCCTCGCCGACCGCCTGATCCTCGACCTCGACCCCGGTTCCCCCGCCACCGTCGTCGAATGCGCCGCCGTCGCCCTCTGGCTCCGTGACCGCCTCACGGCCGACGGCCTCCACGCCTGCGCCAAAACCTCCGGCTCCAAGGGCCTCCATCTGGCGGTACCCCTCGAACCGACCCCCTCCGAGCAGGTGTCTGCGTACGCGAAGGTCCTCGCCCAGGAGGCCGAGCGCGAGCTCCCCGACCTCGTCGTGCACCGGATGACCAAGTCGCTGCGCCCCGGGAAGGTCTTCGTCGACCACAGCCAGAACGCCGCCGCCAAGACCACGGCGGCCCCGTACACGCTGCGCGCCCGCGCCCTGCCGACGGTCTCCGCCCCCCTCTCCTGGGAGGAGGTCGAAGCCTGCCGCACCCCCTCCGACCTGGTCTTCCTCGCCGACGACATCGCCCCCCGCCTCGCCCGCGACGGAGACCTCTTCGCCCCGCTCCTCGACCCCGGCCTGGCCGGACGGCTCCCGTGATCACCGTCGCGCTCGCCGCGGCCGTACGGACCCTGCCGCGCGCGCCCGGTCTCGCGTACGAGCCCAAGTTCGACGGCCACCGCCTCGTCGTCGTCCGCACCGTTGACGGGGTGGTCCTCCAGGCCCGCTCCGGCCGCATCGTCACCGCGGCCTTCCCCGACCTCGCGGCGGCCGCCCTCCAGCTGCCCGCCGGGACCGTCCTCGACGGGGAGGTGGTGGTCTGGCACGCGGGCCGCACCGACTTCGCGCTCGTACAGCGCCGGGCGGCCGCCGCCTCGGGGGCGCGGGCCGCCGTGCTGGCCCGGACGCTGCCGGCCTCGTACGCCGCCTTCGACGTGCTGGAACTGGCCGGCCTCGACCTGCGCGCCCGCCCGTACGAACGCCGGCGCGCCCTCCTCGTCGACCTGCTCCTGCCGCTGGGCCCGCCGCTCCAGCCGGTCCCCATGACCACGGACCCCGAGCTGGCGGAGACCTGGTACGAGACCCTGCCCGCCAGCGGCATCGAGGGCCTGGTCGTCAAACGGATGGACCAGCCCTACCCGGCCGGCCGGCGCGGCTGGCAGAAGCTCCGCCACACCAACGTCCGCGACGCGGCGGTGGTCGGCTACACGGGCACCGCCCGCCGCCCGCTCGCCCTCGTCCTGGTCCTCCCGGTCGGCGACGAGACCCCGCTGGTTTCCAGCCCGCTGACGGCGCCGCTCCGCGCGGAGCTGGCGGCCGCGCTGGCCGCCCGCGGCCCGCAGCCGGCCGGGGGAGCCCCGGCCGCGCCCTGGGGCGCCACCATCACGGCCATCGGCCTCGGCGAGGTCCCCTTCCACTCCCTGGACCCGCCGCTCACGGCCGAGGTCCGCCACACCTCCACCCGCCACCCGCCGCCGGAGGTCCTGCGCCTGCGCACAGACCTGTGACCCGCGGCGGGGCCGCGGGTCACAGGTCGGGTCGGGTCGGCCTCAGGCCTTCATCCGCCGGTCAGGCGGGGTTGGCGCCGTCCAGGGGCGGCAGGGTCGGCGGCTGCTTCCGGGGCCGTGGATTGGGGTGCTCGTACCCCGATTCCCGCTCGGCCCGGGCCTCGTCCTGATGGCTGTGGGTGCGGGAGCCGAAGTTCCCGTACCCCTGCATCTCGTGCGGGCGCAGTCCGTTCTCGGGGAATTCGACGTACTCCCGCTCCTCGGAGACCTCGTGCACCGCACCACCGTCGGGCAGGTGCGGCTGGCTCTCGGCGGAGGGGGGTGCGGGTTCCTGTGCCCGGACCCGCTTGCCCAGCAAGAACCCGCCGAGCAGGAAGCCGACCACGATGAGCCCGACGACCAGGAACCACGCGATGTTGGTCAGTGTTCTGTCCACCGCGAGGAAGATCAGAGTCGTGTCCATACAACCCATTTTCCCGCATCGGCGACGATTTCACCCGATCGCGGCCCCGTCCGGCCTCCTCACCCCCTGAGGGGGCCGTCCGCGTCCCGCACCCCGCGGACCTCACGGCCCCCGAGCACCGCCAGGATCTCCGCACAGATGGCCAGCGCCGTCTCCGCCGGGGTCTGCCCGCCCAGGTCCAGGCCGATCGGCCCGTGCACCGTCCGCAGCCGCTCCTCGCTCACCCCCGCGGCGAGCAGCCCCTCGCGGCGCCGCGCGGTGGTCTTGCGGGAGCCGAGCGCGCCGACGTACGGGATTCCGAGCGCGAGCGCGGTCCGCAGCGTCGGCACGTCGAACTCCGGATCGTGGCTCAGCATCGCCAGGCAGGCGGCGTCCCGCCGAGCCCCGAGCAGCTTCTCGGCCTCGCCGGCCTCGGTGACGACACTGACCTCCCACCCGAGCAGCCGGGCCTGGGCCTCGATGACCTCGGCCAGCTCCCCGCCCCCGCCGATCACCACGTACGGAGCCGACGGGTACGCCTCCACGAGCACCAGCCCGGACCCCGCGTACAGCGCGTCCCGGCCCGGCCGCCGCGTCCTCAGCAGCTCCCCGGCCCGCCGCTCGGCATCGCCGGACGGCTGATCGGCCCCCCGCACCACGACACTGACGGCCCGATCGGCCCGCTCGTTCAGCTGGGTCACCAGCGCGACCCCGACCCCCTGCCCGAGCAGCTCCCACCACTCACCGGGAATCGCCCCGAGCGGCTGCAGCAGCACCTCGGCCTGCCCACCACACGTCAGCTTGGCCTCAACGGCCTCGCCGGCCCCTACGGAAACCTCGCACACCCGCGCGGTCTCATCGGCCCCCATGGAGGCGGCCTCCGCGACGAGCTCGGCATCGAACACCCCCCGGTACAGGGCCCCGACACACTCGCCCTTCACATCCACGAGCACGGCCCCGGCCGGATCCCGAGGGCCGAACCCCTGCTCGGTCACGGGCCGCGCCAGGAACCCGACCCGCCCCTCGGCCACCCACTGCCGCGCCGTCTCCACCAAGTCACGCATTCCGCGCCGCCCCATCCTCACCGTCAGAGCACGCCACACAGCCTCAGAACCCAAGTGGCCTCCCCTCCAACCTACGCACGCACGCCCCCACCCCCACCCCCCAAAACCCACAGACCCACCCCCACCCCCTTCGTACGGACCACCGGAATTCCCCTCCTTGACGCGGCGGAGGCGGTGGATGCGCTGCTGAACACGCTGCCGGCCAAGCAGGTCTTGGTCCACCACCCGGCCGGCGCCAGGTCGCTCAGGGACGCCGGGACGGCTCCGCCGCGGCGGTGAAGTGGGCGGCGATCCGGAGCAGTTCTCGGACGTCGTCCTCCGGGATCCGCAGATCCGGGTGCCGGACGGAGTCGGCGTATTCGGCGGGGACGGCCGGCCGCCGTCCGCCGTGGCGTGCGGCGAGGGCCGCGTGCAGTTGGTCGGCGGTGATCGCGGCGGCCAGTTCGCCGTCGCGGAGACCGTGGCCGCGGTGCCGGGTGCCGGAAGCCTCGCGGACGGCGGGTTCCAGATGGACGGCCAGCGCCCACTGGCCGTCCCGGATCTCCACGCAGCGCCGGTACAGCTGCCAGCTGACGTCCCAGACCGGCAGGTTGACGCGGGTGGGGCGGCGGCCCGGCTGGAGCGCGATCGCGGGCATGGAGCGGTGCATCACCTCCCACAGCGGCCCCAGCGTCCGGTACTGCCGCTGTGCGCGCAGCCAGCCCCGTACGCCCGGAACCAGATGCACGCCGAGCGCGGGGACCAGGAATCCGGTGAGGACCACGAGGGTGCCGCCGTCGGCGCAGGCCCAGGCGAGATGCTCCACGGCCGCCGGGATACGGGCGTCGCCGCGCACGGCGGCCAGCAGCGCGGCCAGCCGGATCGCGCAGTAGCCGAGGGTGAGCAGGGCGCCGGCCCCGGCGATCCGCAGGCCGCGCGCCACCCACACCTCGTCGGTGCGGCGGGCGGCCCGCAGGCAGCCGACGACGAGGAGTGCCTGGCCGGCACCGTACGCCGAGATGTACAGACCCAGATATGCCTGGTAGACGCCGACACCAAGATGGCGGGCCGTGAACGTCTGGGGGGTGGTCGGCCCGGTCGTCGGGAGGAGTGCGAAGAGCAGCACCAGGCCCGCGATCACGGCCGCGCCCGCCAGCAGGGAGGTCCGGGCCGCCCGGCGGGCCGCGTCCGGCGGCAGGATCCAGCAGGCGAGCACGACCGGCTGAAGGGAAACCTGGGCGATCACGCAGACGAACGAGGCGAGGAGGGCGATGGAATGACTGTCCGTCACCTCGCCGAGATGGATCCAGGTGGGCTCCAGGGACACCAGGAAGGACAGCGCGCAGAAGCCGTACACCCCGGCGAGTGCGGTCAGTGCGGTGTCACGGCGGTGTCTGCGGGCCGGCCGCAGCAGGAGGCAGAACCCCGCCACGGCCAGCGTCAGGCAGAGCGGATGGAGTAGCTGCTGCATGGTGCGGGCCGGTCACCGCCACCCGCGGAGCAGCGTCCGGGCGGCCCGGTCCTGGCGGGTGGTCCGCCCGCGCGCCGGCCGGTGCAGCAGGTGCTGGAGATGGGTGCCGATCAATTCGGCCTCCCGCTCCTCCTCGTGCACGTAATCGGTGCGGCCGAGCATCACCCGGACCTTCGCCGGGTCCAGGTGCGGGACGAGCCGGTCCAGCTGGTCGGCCGTCGACGGATGTTGCTGCGCGGTGCCAGCACCCAAACCCGTACCAGCACCCGTGCCCGTACCAGCGCCCGCGCCCGTGGTGAGGCCGCGGGTGAGGCCGTGGCCTCGGATGATGTGCCCGATCTCGTGGGCGATGATGTGGTCCTGGTGCACCCGGCTGGTGTTCTCGTGCACGAAGATGTAGTCGATGCCGGCCGCTGTGCGGACCCACATGCCGCAGATGCCCTGGAAGCTGCCGGCGGGCGCGGGCACCAGACGGATGGGATGGCCGGAAATTCTCTGGATGGCCGGGATCAGTTCCCGGACATCGGCGGCCGGTGGAAGGTCGAGCCCCTTCACGAAGCGCCGGCTGAGGCGCCGTGCTCTTCGGTCCGACTCCGGTGCGGCGGGTCGGAAGTCCGGCTTGACGTGCGGCTTAGAAAACATCGGCAGTGGTCACCTGGCCGTTGTTCGTGATGGATGGATCAGCCCCGTTGCTTGCCATACGTTCCATCGCAGCATGGCGACCCGATCTCCGTATAGGAGATTTCAGGACACTGTCGACCCGTTGTCGACGTCGCCGAGGCCTTCCAGCTCGCGGACCCGCTCGATCATCTCGGTGATCGACTTCAGGCTCTTCTCGGACAGCCCGGCGGTCCGCAGCGCCACGTGCTGCACCTTCGCGTCGCGCAGCGCGGCGAGCAGGCCCAGTTCCGCGTCGACGGCGTCGGTGACCCGGTCGTCGAAGAAGTAGGCGGGCGGCACCCCGAAGAACTGGGCCAGCCCTTCCAGGTGGCGCAAAGTCGGGTTGTCGCGCTGCCCCTTGCGCAGCAGCCAGATGTAGCTGCCCGAGATCGGGATCCGCTCCGCCGTGATGGCCCGCGCCACTTCCTCGACGCTGTACGGGCCCCGGCCGGCGGGGGCCGTGTGGGCGAAGAGGTGCTCCAGCTTCTCGGCCAGTGACTTCGGGGCTGCCGGCGGCCCCATCGGGTCCGCCTGATCCGACCGGTCCACCGGACCCGACCGGTCCGCCTGATCTGCCTGATCGGTCATGACGTACCTCCATCTCCGGCGCGCACCCTATCACCACACTGGTGTGTCAGATTCACAATCTCGCAATCAATCTCAGTTGACGGCTTGATCGGGTCGTGCCTAGAGTCGCGCCATCGACTGGTGTTTCGATGAAACCGACAAGGATCGAACCTCAGTCGATACCGATGTGGGTCGTTCTCATCCACCCCCACCGAAAGGGAATGTCATGGCCAAGATCGCGGCCTTTATGAACCAGCAGGACATGGGCCCCATCGCGGAGAGCAAGCTCTCCGTCGACGGCACGCCCGTCATGGCCACCCCGGCCGTCATCGCCGTTCCGGCCTCCGTGAAGATCACGGCCGGAATCGTCGCCTTCACCATTCCGGTCGGTGCGTACGTCACCGGCCGCGTCGTCAACTGATTCCGGATTCCGGCCGTCGCGCCGGATGACACCAGAAAACAGGGAGGGGTACAGATGAACAGCATCACCGAGAGCGTCCGCGTCATCGCGGGCGCGACGCTGTCGGAGGACTCGGGCGAGCGGACCACCAGAATGATGCCGGTGGCCTTCACCCCGGCCGTCCTGGTCGCCACGCCGTACGCCGCGGGCGGGCTGGCGGCCGGTGCCGCGGCGGTCGGCGCCTACGAGGCCGGCCGGGTCGCCGCCAAGGGCTGATCCCCGCCGGATCGACCGAGTATTCGCCGTCGCTCCACGAGCGGGAACAAGGGCTGTCCGGCCGCGCTGGAATCGCGGC
>NZ_JBHXKA010000216.1:0-8190 GCF_042722885.1 Streptomyces sp. NPDC058401 | reverse complement strand
GCCCCAGACCCCACGCCTCAACGCCGGCGAGGCTGGATTTGCCCGGGCGCAGCCTGCATGTGCGGGCACGTGCGAACCGAATCCACCCGGACGCCGGCCAAAATCCAGCCCCTCCGGCGTTTGAGGAGCGGAGGTCCGGGGGCTGGCCCCCGGGAACGGCGCCGCACCCGGCAACGGGTCCGGGGCGCAGCACCGGGGAACGGGCGAAGGGCGGGTAGGGGACCCCGCCCCGCAGGGCAGAGCCGAAGCCACAGGCACAGGCACAGGGCCGAGCCGGGGCCGGAACCAGGACCGGGGCCAAGCCCCGGGCGGTGGCAAGGCCGGGGCTGGAGACCGAACGGTCGAGGCTAGGCCTTGCCCGGAGGCGCAGAGTCGGGACAATGCCGTGGCCAGGGCAAGGCCCGGCCCGGGGCCGGGGCCGGCCCCGGAGGTACATGTACAAGGTCGAGGCAAAGCCGTGGCCAGGGCAAGCCCAGGGTCGGAGCCGCAGGCACAGGGCCGTGGCCTGGTCCAGGACCGGGGCTAGGCCAGGACCGGGGCTAGGCCGGGACCGGGGCAAGGCCGGGACCGGGGCAAGGGCAAGGGCAAGCCCAGGGTCGGAACCGCAGGCACAGGGCCAGGACCGGGGCTAGGTCGGGACCGAGGGAAGGGCAAGGCCAGGCCTAGGGCAAGCCCGGGCCGGAGCCAGAGCCGGAGGGGCGGGGCGAGGGGCGGGGCCAGGCCCGGGGCGGGGTGGGCTCCGGGGGCCGCCCGCCTGGGGGTTTGGGGGGGACCAGTAGGCTGCGGGTTCACCCGCTTCCGTACCCCGAGGTCCACCCAGTGAGCTCCGCACCGCCCCCCGCCCCCGTCTCGGTCATCGGCCTCGGCGCAGACGGCTGGGACGGGTTGACCGCCCCCGCCCGGGCCGCGCTGGCCGGGGCCGAGGTGCTGATCGGCGGGCCCCGGCAGCTGGACCTGCTCCCGCCCGGGGAGTGCGGCGGTGCCCGGGTGGCGTGGCCCAGTCCGTTGCGCCCGGCCGTGCCGAAGCTGATGGCCGAGCACGCGGGCCGCCGCATCGCGGTGCTGGCCAGCGGCGACCCGATGTTCTACGGGATCGGCCGCGCCCTGTCCGAGGAGCTCGGACCCGGCACCCTGCACGTCGTCCCGCACCCCTCCTCCGTGTCCTACGCCTGCGCCCGCCTGGGCTGGCCGGTGGAGGACACCGAGGTGGTCACCGTGGTCGGCCGCCCGGTGGCCCGGCTCGCGGCCGCGCTGTACGAGGGCCGGCGGGTCCTGGTGCTGAGCGCCGGAGCACTGACCGCAAACGAGATCGCTGCTCTGCTTCGAGAGCGGGGCTTCGGCCCCAGCCGGATGCGCGTCCTGGAACAGCTCGGCTCCGAGCACGAGGACACGTACGAGGGCCTCGCCCAGAGCTGGGAACACCCGCCCGGCGACCCCCTCAACGTGGTCGCCGTCGACTGCCGCCGCGACCCCCGCGCCGACGTCCCCCGCCTCGGTGCGACCCCCGGCCTGCCCGACACCGCCTACGAGCACGACGGCCAGCTCACCAAGCGCCACGTCCGCGCCGCCACCCTGTGCGCCCTCGCCCCCGCCCCCGGCGAGCTCCTGTGGGACATCGGCGGCGGCTCCGGCTCCATCGGCATCGAGTGGATGCGCACGCACCCGTCCTGCCGGGCGGTGACCGTGGAGCGAGTGACGGAGCGGGCCGCGCGGATCACCCGTAACGCGGCCGCGCTCGGCGTACCGGGCCTGCGCGTGGTCACCGGCTCCGCCCCCGGCGCGCTCGCCGGACTGCCCGCGCCCGACGCGGTGTTCATCGGCGGCGGCCTGACCGCGCCGGGCCTGCTCGACGCGGCCTGGGAGGCGCTGGCTCCCGGCGGCCGGCTCGTGGTCAACACCGTCACCCTGGAATCGGAGGCGGTCCTCACCGACCGCTACCGCCGCCACGGCGGCGAACTGGTCAAACTGGCCGTCGCGCACGCCGTGCCGGTGGGCGGTTTCACGGGCTGGCGCCAGGCGATGCCCGTCACCCAGTGGTCGGTCACCAAGCCGTACCCGGACCGCCCGTCCCACCCGCACTCCCAGCTCGACCAGCCCGACCAGCCCGACCTGCCCGACCTGCCCGACCCCGAAATGGTGGATCAGACGATATGACCGTGTACTTCATCGGCGCGGGCCCCGGCGCCGCCGACCTGATCACGGTGCGCGGCGCCCGGACCCTGGCCGCCGCCCCCGTCTGCCTGTACGCCGGCAGCCTGGTCCCGCGCGAGCTGCTCGCCGAATGCCCGCCGGACGCCCGTCTGATCGACACCGCGCAGCTGAACCTGGACGAGATCGTCGCCGAGTGCGTACGCGCGCACGCGGCCGGCCAGGACGTGGCCCGGCTCCACTCCGGCGACCCCTCCGTCTTCAGTGCGGTCGCGGAGCAGATGCGGCGGCTCGACGCGGCCGGCATCCCCTACGAGGTCGTCCCCGGCGTCCCCGCCTTCGCCGCGGCGGCCGCCGCGCTGAAGCGGGAGCTGACCGTCCCCACCGTCGGCCAGACCGTGATCCTGACCCGCATCTCCCAGCAGGCCACCCCGATGCCTCCCGGCGAGGACCTCGCCACACTGGGCCGCAGCGGAGCGCTCCTCGTCCTCCACCTGGCCACCCGCTACGTCGACCGGGTCGTGGACGAACTGCTCCCGCACTACGGGCCCGAGTGCCCGGCGGCGGTGGTCGCGATGGCCAGCCGCCCCGACGAGCTGATCCTGCGCGGGACGCTGGCCGACATCGCCGACCAGGTGAAGGAGGCCGGGCTGGTCCGCACGGCCGTCATCCTGGTGGGCCGCACCCTGGGCGCCGAGCAGTTCCGCGACAGCCACCTGTACTCCGCCGAGCGCGACCGGCATGTCTGCTGATCCGGCCGGCCCCGGTCCGCACGTCCTGATCCTCGGCGGAACCACCGAGGCCCGCCGCCTCGCGGAGGCGCTGGCCGCCGCCCCGGGCTCCCCCCGGGTGACCACCTCGCTGGCCGGCCGGGTCACGGCCCCGGTGCTCCCGCCCGGCGAGACGCGGATCGGCGGCTTCGGCGGCCCCGGCGGGCTGGCGGCGTGGATCACCGCCCACGGAGTCACCCACCTGGTCGACGCCACGCACCCCTTCGCGGAGCGGATGAGCTTCAACGCGGCCGCGGCGGCGGCCCGTTCGGGTGTCCCCCTCCTGGCCCTGCGGCGTCCCGGCTGGACCCCCGGCCCCGGGGACGACTGGCACTTCACGGACTCCCTCACGGAGGCGGCCGCTCTCCTTCCCGGCCTCGGCACCCGCGCCTTCCTCACCACCGGCCGGATGGGACTGCACAGCTTCGCGCACCTCACCGAGCCCTGGTTCCTGGTGCGTTCGGTGGATCCCCCGGCGGGTCCCCTGCCGCCGCGCCTCGAAGTCCTTCTGGCCCGGGGCCCGTTCACCCTCGCCGACGAACAGGCCCTACTGACCCGTCACCGCATCGACCTCCTGGTCACCAAGGACAGCGGCGGCTCGGCCACGGCCCCCAAACTCACGGCCGCCCGCGAGGCCGGCATCCCGGTCCTCGTCGTCCGGCGGCCGCCGGTGCCGGAGGGCCACCCACGGGCGGCCTCGGTCGGCGAAGCCCTGCAATGCCTGGGCTACGATCTGCCGCGTTGATCGTTCGCGCGTACGAGGGACAGGCCATGAGAGCTGCCGGCAGAATCTCCCCCGCGGTAACGGCCCTGCTGGCCGGCGGCCTGCTCGCGGGCGGCTGCTCGGGCGGCGGACCGGCGCGGAAACCGGCCGCGGTGCCAGCGACGACCGCCCCGGGCGAGCCGTCCGGAACGCCCTCGTCGTCCGGCACGCCCGCACCGGCCGGATCGCCGACCCAGGCCCCCGCGCCGGCCTCCGCCGCCCCCACGAGCGCACCCCCGGCCACGGGAACCTCCCGGCCGGCTCCCGGGCCCGGCACCTCGCGCACTCCGGCGCCGAGGCAAGGCACTTCCTCAGTCCCGCAGAACCCCAACCGGGGCCCCAAGCCACCACCCGCGCCGCCCCACACCCCGGAACTGAACTGGACTCCCCCGGCGGGCCCCCCGAGCCCGGTCATGACCGTGACCCTTCCCCCGGCCCGGTAGAGACCCAGCCCGGCCAAACCCACCCCCTCCGGCGCTTGAGGAGCAGGGGCCCGGGGCCGGCCCCCGGCAACGGCGCCGCACGCGGCGACGGGTCCGGGGCGGAGCCCCGGGGAACGGGCGAAGGGCGGGTAGGGGACCTCGCCCCGCAGGGAAGACCACCCGCACCCGCCCACCCCGGCCCGACGGAGTCCGGGAAGGCACGCCTCCCCGCTCAGCCCCCCGGCCGGCCGCCGAGGATCACCCGTACCGGCGCGGCGTCCAGGTCACCCGCGACCCGTCGGACCGCTCCGTCACCCGGGTCTGCGAGGACCCGATCAGCAGGATCGTCCGCATGTCGACCTCGGACGGCTCCAGTTCGGCCAGGGTGACGATCCGGACCGACTGCTCCGGCCCGCCCACGTCGCGCGCGACGACCACCGGGGTCTGCGGTGCGCGCAGCTCCAGGAGCAGCTCGCGGGCCTGCGCCACCTGCCAAGTCCGGCTGCGCGAGCCCGGGTTGTAGAGGGCGAGGACGAGATCGGCCGAGGCGGCCGCGCGCAGCCGCTCCGCGATGACCTCCCAGGGCTTGAGCCGGTCGGAGAGGGAGATGGTGGCGTAGTCGTGGCCGAGCGGGGCTCCGGCCGCGGCGGCCGCCGCGTTGGCGGCGGTCACCCCGGGGAGCACCCGTACGGGCACGTCCTCGTACTCCGGCTGCCCCGCGACCTCCAGGACGGCGGTGGCCATGGCGAAGACCCCGGGGTCGCCGCCGGAGACCACGGCCACCCGCTGGCCGCGCCGGGCGAGGTCGAGCGCGAACTCGGCGCGCTCCGATTCGACCTTGTTGTCCGAGCCGTGCCGGATCTGGCCCGGCTTGACCGGGACCCGGTCCAGGTACGTCGTGTACCCGACCAGCACCTCGGCGTCGGCCAGTACCCGCCGCGTCTCGGCGGTGAGCCACAGCGGCCCGGCCGGTCCGGTGCCGACGACGGCGACCTCGCCGGGGCCGGACGGCACGCTGCCCGGGTTCCCGATGCGGCTGGGCACCACGGCGACGGCGAAGTAGGGGACGGAGTCGGGGTCGGTGTCGGCCAGCAGGCCGGTCCGTTCCCCGGCCATCGTCGCGCGCTCCACGTAGCGCGCCTCGGCGAGCCGGCCGCTGTTGTCCATGGCCCGCCGGATGGCGGGGAAGGTGCGCCCGAGCTTCATCACGACCGCCGAGTCGGTGGCGGCGAGGCGGGCCGTGAGCTCCTCCTCGGAGAGGGTGCCGGGCAGGATCGTCAGCACTTCCTCGCCCTCGACGAGCGGGGTGCCGAGCCGGGCGGCGGCGGCGCTCACCGAGGTCACCCCGGGGATCACCTCGGTCTCGTACCGGTCGGAGAGCCGCTTGTGCATGTGCATGTACGAGCTGTAGAAGAGCGGGTCGCCCTCCGCGAGCACGGCGACGGTGCGGCCGGCGTCCAGGTGGACGGCGAGCCGGGCGGCGGAGGCCTCGTAGAACTCCTCCATCGCGCCCTGGTAGCCGCCGGGGTGGTCGGTGGTCTCGGTGGTGACCGGGTAGACCAGCGGCTCCTCGACGTGGTCGGCGCGCAGGTGCTTCGCGGCGATGGAGCGGGCGATGGAGCGTCCGTGCCGGGCGGAGTGGTACGCGACGACGTCGGCCTCCGCGATCACCTCGACGGCGCGCAGCGTCATCAGCGAGGGGTCGCCGGGCCCGAGGCCGACCCCGTACAGCTTTCCGGTGCTCATTCGGCCACGCTCGCGATGGCGTTGACGGCGGCCGCGGCCATGGCGCTGCCGCCGCGCCGGCCCCGGACGATCAAGTGGTCGAGTGCGGAGGGGTGTTCGGCGAGGGCGTCCTTGGACTCGGCGGCGCCGATGAACCCGACGGGGACCCCGATGACCGCGGCGGGGCGCGGGGCGCCCTCCTCGATCATCTCCAGCAGCCGGAACAGCGCGGTCGGCGCGTTCCCGACGGCGATCACCGAACCCTCCAACAGGCCACGGTCCCGCCAGACTTCGAGGGCGGCGGCGCTGCGCGTCGTGCCCATCTTCGCGGCGAGTTCCGGCACGGCCGGGTCGGAGAGGGTGCAGATCACCTGGTTGTCGGCGGGCAGCCGCTTGCGGGTGACCCCGCTGGCGACCATCTGCACGTCGCACAGGATCGGCGCACCGGCCTCCAGGGCGGCGCGCGCCCGCAGGACGACCTCGGGCGAGTAGCCCAGGTCCCGGGACAGGTCGGTCATCCCGCAGGCGTGAATCATGCGCACCGCGACCTGGGCGACCGAGGCGGGCAGCCCGGACAGGTCCGCCTCGGCGCGGATCGTGGCAAAGGACTGGCGGTAGATCTCGGCGCCGTCCTTCTCGTACTCGAACACGGTGTACTCGCTCATTTCTTCACTGCGTCTTCGGACACTCGGGGTCGGCCGCGCGCTTCGGCGACGGCCTGGGCAAGTTCGTGGGACGGCACCGGGCGGCCGTCGAGCCGGTACCCGTCCGGGGTGGCGACGAGGTCGACCCAGGCGGTCCCGCGCGGATGACCGCACCGGCGCTCGCACCCGGACCAGTGCACGGGGGCGCCGGCGGGTCCGGCCGGCGTCCCGCCGTCCGCGTCCACGACGGCCCGCGCGTCGGCGCGTACGTCGGCCAGCGCCTTGGCGCAACCGGGCCGCCCGGTACAGGCGGTGACGGATTCCCAGGGGCCGTCGGGCGCGACGGACAGTCCGGCGGCGACGAGCCGGGCGTAGCCGTCGACGGGCCGCCGGGTGCTCGCGCGGGGCAGGACGATGCTCCGCCAGGGCGTGATCCGCAGCTCTCCGTCGGCTCCCTCGCCGTCGGCTCCCTCGCCGTCGCCCACTCCACTGCCCGAGACGTCCACCAGGACCCGCCACTGGTCCGCGGTGAGCCGGCCGAGCGGGGGCAGTACGCACAGCGCCGTGCGGTCACCGGTGCCGGGGCCCCACGGCCTGGGCGGCGGGGCGTACGGCCAGGCCACCTCCGGAACGGTGTCCGCCGCGATGCCGGCCGCCCGGAGCCGTACCGCGAACTCCGCCGCCTCCAGGGCGTGTACGGCGGGCAGTTCGGACACCCGCCAGGCGCGGGTGCCGGCGGCGTCCGCGGAGTCGAGGAAGTACTCGGCCGCGAGCAGCGCCGCCCGGGGCGCGTCGGCGGCGTCCACCTCCACGGCGTCGGGGGCCGCACCGAGCCGGACCAGTGCCCGGCCCCGGGGTCCGCCGAGCAGGGTGACATCGGGGTCGAGCGCGGCGACGTCCCCGCGCCCGTCGTCGACGGCGAACAGGAACCGGCCGGACAGCGCCGTCGCGCGGGCGCTCGCGCACAGCAGCCGGTCCAACTCCCCCACCCAGGGGGTCACATGGGGCCGACCGGCGCTCCCGATCCCGGACAGCGGGGTCGCCACGATGTTCCGTACCCGCTCGTGCCCGGGGGCGGGCAGCAGTCCGGCCGCGTCCAGCAGCTCCGCCAGCCCGGCGCCGCAGCCCTCGGCGAGCCCGCGCAGCTGCACGTTCCCGCGCGAGGTGAGTTCCAGGTGCCCGTCCCCGAACCGGTCGGCGGCCGTCGCCAGCACCGAGGCCTGCCGGGCGGTCAGCAGACCCCCCGGGATCCGGACCCGTGCCAGGTACCCGTCATCGGCGGCATGCAGGCGCAGCGCGCCGGGGCAGGCGTCGCCGCGATCCCGTATGACGGGTTCGTCCCGCGCTGTGGCGGAGGGGGGCGTGGGCATGGCGGCGAGCATACCCACGATTCTGCGCCCACCCCCTGTGTCGATCACCACCCCGAACCAGCCACCCCGACCCGCACCCGACCCCACCGACACCCGCCGAATCCACCCCCCACCCGCCCCGGGGCCAGCCCCACCGCCAAACCGCCCCTACCCCCGCCGGCGGGCTGAACCCCACCCAATCCAGCCCGCCCCCACCCGAGCCCGACCTCACGCGCCCTGGCCCGCCCTTGCCCGAGCCCACCCCGCACCGCCCTGGCCCGCACCGCACCGCCCTGGCCCCCGCCCCGCCCCCCCCCCCCCCCCCCCCCCCGCCCCCCCCCCCCCCCCCCCCCCCCCCCCCCCCAAAGA
>NZ_JBHXKA010000215.1:0-8246 GCF_042722885.1 Streptomyces sp. NPDC058401 | reverse complement strand
GGCCGTGGCGGTTGTTTATATTTACACCGGGGGGGCGCCGCGGGGGGGTACTCGGGCCCGATGGTATGACTTTGTGTGCGGGGGGCCCCCGCTAACGCGGGGGTGCCCGGGCCCGGGCGCCGTACGGCCCCGGGACCATCCATACAGATCCGCACCGGTCCACATCGGCCGACACCAGCCGGATTCGCTCGCACTGGCGACCAGTTCGAACGTCCGTGCGTCAGCCCGTCACACCCGGATACCCCTCGGCATCCCCGCCCACACCCCTCCTCAGGTCAGCCCGTCAGCGCGTCAGCGCTTCGCCACGAACACGTGGGAGGCGATGTCGGAGTCCAGCTCCGCGGCCTCGCCCCCACTGCCGACCAGCACACCGCCGGGCGACTCGGTCACGCTGACCACCGAACCGGGCTGCACGCCCGCCCGGCGCAGCGTGTACATCAGCTGCGCGTCCGTCTGGATCGGCTCGCCGATCCGGCGGATCACCACGGTCTTGCCCTCCGCGCCCGGATCCAGCTCGGAGAGGCTGACCATGCCCTCCTCCAGGAACGGATCGGCCTCGGCCTTCTCGCCGAGCTCCTCCAGCCCCGGGATCGGGTTGCCGTACGGCGATTCCGTCGGGTGGCGCAGCAGCTCCAGCACCCGCCGCTCCACCGCCTCGCTCATCACGTGCTCCCAGCGGCAGGCCTCGGCGTGCACCTGCTCCCACTCCAGGCCGATGACGTCGACGAGCAGACACTCGGCGAGCCGGTGCTTGCGCATGACGCGCGTCGCCAGCTTGCGGCCCTCGTCGGTCAGCTCCAGGTGCCGGTCACTGGCTACGGCCACCAGGCCGTCGCGCTCCATCCGCGCCACCGTCTGGCTCACCGTCGGGCCGCTCTGGTCGAGCCGCTCGGCGATGCGGGCGCGCATGGGGACCACACCTTCCTCTTCCAGTTCGAGGATGGTGCGGAGGTACATCTCCGTGGTATCGATCAGTCCGGACATTCGTGCCCCTCGGATTGCGTGCGCTGGCCCTGCCCCCAATTCTGACCCATCGCGCCGACAACCGTCCCGTGTAGGACGTCAAGGGCCCTTCCGGACTGCCTCGAAACGCCCCCCGAGCCCCTCCGGTCACCTCTCATTACGCCGCCCACCGGGCCTTTCGACCCCTGGATGGAAGTTCGTATTGACACGCCCTTGGTCCAGACCGCACGGTGAGCGGCGGACACGGACGACAACCTCACCCACTCCCACCCCGGAAGGCCATCGGCGTATGAGCGAGAGCAAGCTGGCCGGTCAGTTCTTCGACGCCGCGATCGGCCTGTTGGAGCGGGTACGGGACGAGGAGTCCGGCCGCATCAACGAGGCCGGGACCGTCATCGCGGACGCCGTGGCCGCCGGGAACAAGCTCTTCGCCTTCGGCGCCGGGCACTCCTCGCTGCCCGCCCAGGACGTGGTCTACCGGGCCGGCGGACTCGCCCTGATGAACTTCCTCGCCGTACCCGGCACCGCCGGCATCGACGTCATGCCGGCCACCCTCGGCAGCGCCCTGGAGCGCGTCGACGGCCTCGCCGGGGCGGTCCTGGACAGCAGCCCGGCCAGTGACGGCGACGTCCTGGTGATCATCTCCCTCTCCGGGCGCAACGCGCTGCCCGTCGAGATGGCGATGAACGCCCGCGCGATCGGTCTCAAGGTCATCGGCGTCACCTCGGTGGCCTACGCGACCGACACCAAGTCCCGCCACGTCTCCGGAACCTTCCTCAAGGACCACTGCGACATCGTCCTCGACAGCAAGATCGCGGTCGGCGACGCCGAGCTCACCCACGAGGGCATCGAAGCCCCCTTCGCCCCCGCCTCCACCGTCGTGACCAGCGCGATCATGCAGGCGGTCATGGCCGCCGCGGCCGGCGAGCTCGTCGCCCGCGGGGTCGAACCGCCGCTCCTGCGCTCGGGCAACGTGGACGGCGGCCACGAGTGGAACGGCCGCGTCATGCAGGAGTACGGCGACCGGATCTTCTTCCGCCACTAGACCGGCTCCGGGCCGGCTCCGGCGCCCGATCTCCTACGCCGTGTGCAGGCCCCGGACCACCAGGTCCAGATCCAGGTCCGCCGCGACACGCGCCGCCACCTCCTCCGCGTACGCCGCGTCCGCCCGCTCGAAGGCGGGCCTGGACGGCCCCCGCAGGAACGTCAGCGTCCCCAGGCTCCGGCCCCGGCTGCGCAGGACCGTGCACAGGGCGTGCGCCGCGCCCTCGGGCCAGCGCCGGATGCCCGACCAGGCCCCGTCGGCCTGCCCGTGCGGCGCGCTGGCCCGTACCGACCCGGCCCGGTCCAGCGCCTGCAGCGCCGGGTGCCCGGGCTCGTAGCGCACGGGGATCGCCCCGGGTTCGGGCAGCCCCGGCAGGCCGGGCGGGGACGCCGCCCAGCGCAGCAGCCGCGCGGGCGCAGGCTCCCGTAGCGGCTCCAGTACGTCCACCAGCGCGTGCTCGGCGAAGCCCGCCAGGGCGAACTCCAGCCGGACCGCCGCCGCCTCGGCCGGATCCTCGCACTCGGCGGCGGCCCGCCCGGCCCGGTACAGCTGGTGGGACCGGAACCGCAGCTGCGCCGTGTCCAGCTGCGCCTGGCGGGCCTCGGTGACGTCCTGGAACAGCAGCGCGACCCCGAGCGGTACGGGTTCCTCCGCGAGCGGCGACGCCAGGCGCAGGAACCCGCACCGCCAGCACCGCCGCCGCACGCCCTCGGGGCCCCGTACGGACACCCACAGCTCCGCGGGCGCGGGGGGCGCGCCCTCGGCCAGCACGTGCTGCAGGGCCCCCTCCAGCTCCTCCACCCCCTGCGCCAGCAGCTCCCCCAGCGGCCGCCCGAGCAGCGCGGTGCGGCCGGAACCGAAGGCGCGGGCGGCGTGGACGTTGACGACGGCGGGCCGCAGGTCCACGTCGACGAGCACGACCCCCCAGGAGGCGTCCTCCATGAGCGCCTCGCTCAGCGCGATGGAACGCTCCAGGTCGATCTGCGCGTGCACCTCGCTGAAGGCGCAGTACACCCCGGCCGGTTTCCCGTCGGCGCCCGGCACCCCCGCGGACTGGGTCCGCACGAGCACCCGCCCGCCGTCCTTGGTCAGCAGCGCGAACTCGTGCACCTGCCGGCCCGGCACGTCCTGGGCCGCCATCAGCCTGTCCTGCACGTCCTGCGCGTCGGCGGCCCGCACGGCCCACCCGGCGAACCCCTTGCGCCCCACGGCCTCGATCGCAGACCACCCCAGGATCCGCTCGGCCTCACGGTTCCAGTGGGTGATCACGCCATCGGCATCGAACGCGCACAGGGCCGCGTCCATCCCGTCCAGCAGCGCTGCGAGCAGATCGTCGGCGGTCTCACTACGTCCGGATGCAGTCACCTGGGCCCCCTGCAGGTGTTCGCGTGTGCGGCACGTCACGTCATTGAACTCGAACGTGACGCAGCCCACACGGGTTTCTGCGGATTGGGACGATAAATCCGGTCAGGAGCCGGTCAGGAAGACGATCAGGGCGAGCACCACGAGGACGATGCCCGTCACCACCGCGTACCGGTGCCCGCTCTCCCACCGCGCCGCCTGCCGGGCGATGCGCGGCTCGGCCTGCGGGTCGGGTGCCCAGTCGGCCCGGCGGTGCTCCGTCAGGAGGGACCTCAGTCCCTCGACCTCCTGCTCGACGCCCGTCATCTCGTTGTCGTCCAGGAACGGCAGGATCATCCGCCGGCCGTCGGTGCGGTAGAGGTACGCGGAGGTGCCGGGCGCGATGCCCCGATCCCCGGGAGGGGCGTTCACGGTCCGGATGTCGTGGATGTCGTCCCAGGCGAAGCGGCGGACCCGGAACGTGCGGCGCACGATGATGCCCTGGCGGTCGACGGTGGCGAAGCAGCGCGTGCGGACGTACAGGGCCCCTGCGCAGAAGCCCGCCAGCAGGACGCCGAGCAGCGCCGTCCCCCAGCCGGGCACGGACGTCTCCACCCCGACCTTCAGGAGGAAGAGCCCGAAGCTCCCGAACAGGAGAACTCCGAGCCCCCAGGGCGGCTTCGCCCGGTAACGGCGTGGCAGTGCGATGTCCGGCATGAACTCCCCCTTGGATCTTGCTCCCCGACGGGCGTCATCCTGCTCCTCCCCCGGCAATAAATAAACGGTTGTGGGGGCGGGGGGACGTGCCTAGGCTCTGTCTCACACGAGAAGGGAGGTGGTTGCCGCAATGTACGGAAACCGGACGCGTGAGGTGGCTGCGGGCTAAAGCGCCCGTTGTCGCACGCACCCAGTGCGGTGCCCGGCGGAGTCGCCGGCGCCAATCCCAAGCAGTCACCCGACCCGCGAGCTCGCCGGTACGTCCGGCCGGCTTCCCCCACTGCAGGGGGGAAACCCGAGCTCGCGGGTCGCCTGCGTTTCAGGCCCCCTACGGGGTCACGGGCAGAGGCGTTCCACGCGCCAGGTGCCGGCCTCCAGGACGTAGCGGAGGCGGTCGTGGAGGCGGTTCTCGTGGCCCTGCCAGAACTCCACCGCGTCCGGGACCACCCGGATGCCGCCCCACTGCGGGGGAACCGGAACCTGTTCGCCCTCCGGGTAGCGGGCTTCCAGCTCGGCGTAGCGGCGGTCCAGTTCCGCGCGGGAGTCGATCACCGCCGACTGTTCGCTGGCCCAGGCGCCCAGCTGGGAGCCGTGGGGGCGGGAGCGGAAGTACGCCGCCGTCTCGTCCCGGCCGATGCGGGAGGCCGTGCCGGTGACGATGACCTGGCGGGCGATGGGGTGCCAGGGGAAGAGCAGCGAGGCGGCGGGGTTGGCGGCCAGTTCGCGGCCCTTGCGGGAGCCGTAGTTCGTGAAGAAGACGAACCCGCGCTCGTCAAACTGCTTCAACAGGACCGTGCGCGTACTGGGCCGGCCGTCGGGGGTAGCGGTCGCGACGACCATCGCGTTGGGTTCGAATACGTTGGCCTCCGCGGCGTCCCGGAACCAGCGCGCGAACTGGCCCATCGGCTCTTCGGCGAGGCTCTCCTCGGCGACGAGCTGGGAGCGGTACTGCTTGCGCATGTCGGCAGGGTCAAGGTGCTGATCGGTCACGCGGCCATCCTGCCGCAGCCGGGCGTCCGGGACTGTGCCGTATGTCACGCTTCCCCGCGCCAAGCGGAACGTACAAAATCTTGGGGCCGGTCCGACGGTCCCGAACGGATGACCATCGGCCGTGCCGGGCATCAACGGGGATGACCGCGCCGGACCGCGAATCACGCCGGGAGCCGCGCGTGTTCGCACTATTTGAGGAGCCGCCTGATGTCCGACTTCGTACCCGGTCTCGAGGGAGTCGTCGCGTTCGAAACGGAGATCGCCGAACCCGACAAGGAGGGTGGTTCGCTGCGCTACCGGGGCGTCGACATCGAAGACCTCGTGGGCCACGTCTCCTTCGGGAACGTCTGGGGCCTGCTGGTCGACGGTGCCTTCAACCCCGGTCTGCCGGCCGCCGAGCCCTTCCCGATCCCGGTGCACTCCGGTGACATCCGGGTCGACGTGCAGTCCGCACTCGCCATGCTCGCCCCCGTGTGGGGTCTGAAACCGCTGCTCGACATCGACGAGCGGACCGCGCGCGACAACCTCGCGCGGGCCGCCGTGATGGCGCTGTCGTACGTGGCCCAGTCCGCCCGCGGCCAGGGCCGGCCGATGGTCCCGCAGAGCGAGATCGACAAGGCCGAGTCCGTGGTCGAGCGGTTCATGATCCGCTGGCGGGGCGAGCCGGACCCGCGCCACGTCAAGGCCGTCGACGCCTACTGGACCTCCGCCGCCGAGCACGGCATGAACGCCTCGACCTTCACCGCGCGCGTCATCGCCTCGACGGGTGCCGATGTCGCGGCAGCCCTGTCGGGCGCCGTGGGTGCCATGTCCGGTCCGCTGCACGGCGGGGCGCCCTCGCGCGTCCTCGGCATGATCGAGGAGATCGAACGCACCGGCGACGCCGTGGCGTACGTGAAGAAGGCCCTGGACAAGGGCGAGCGGCTGATGGGCTTCGGGCACCGCGTCTACCGCGCCGAGGACCCGCGCGCCCGTGTGCTGCGGCGTACGGCCAAGGAGCTGGACGCCCCGCGCTACGAGGTGGCCGCCGCACTGGAGAAGGCCGCCCTGGAAGAGCTGCACGCACGCCGTCCCGACCGGGTGCTCGCGACGAACGTGGAGTTCTGGGCCGCGATCATGCTGGACTTCGCGGAGGTGCCGGCGCACATGTTCACCTCGATGTTCACGTGTGCCCGTACCGCCGGCTGGTCCGCGCACATCCTGGAGCAGAAGCGCACGGGCCGCCTGGTCCGCCCCTCCGCCCGCTACACCGGGCCCGGCGTGCGCAACCCGCGCGAGATCGCGGGCTACGCCGACATGGCCGAGACCGCCTGAGCGAACGACCGCGCCGGCTGCCCCCGCACAGGGCCGCCGCTCGTGCCGGGCGCCGCATCCCCCCGGGGTGCGGCGCCCGTCGCGTTCCCGGGACGGTCAGCCCAGCTCCGAGTCGAGGATCCGGGCCCACTGGGCGACCACCCGCGCCCGGCGGGCCGTGTCGTCGCTCAGCACATTGGCCAGACCCAGGCCGCGGGCCATGTCGAGCAGGCCCTGCACGGTCTCCCGTACGCCCGGTACGGACTCGTCCGCGCCCAGCAGCTCCACGGCCAGGCGGTGGGTCTCACGGCCCACCCGGCCCTCCAGCTCGGCCACGCGCGGGCGCAGCTGCTCCTCGTGGGAGGCCGCCACCCACAGCTGGAGGGCGGCACGGAACATCGGGCCGGTGTAGAGGTCGATGAGCGCCCCCACGACCTCTGCGCGGGGCGCCGCGGTGCCGCCGTGCGGGAACAGGTCCAGCAGCGCGGTGGAACGCACCTCGGCCATGTACTCGACGGCCGCCGTGAAAAGTTCCTCGCGGGTACGGAAGTGGTGCTGGGCCGCGCCGCGCGAGACACCGGCGCGTTCGGCGACCACGGCGACGGTGGATCCGGCCCAGCCCTGCTCGGCGAGGCAGGAGACGGCGGCCTCCAGGAGGTGGCGGCGGGTCACGCGGCTGCGGGCCTGCTTGGGGGCGCTCTGGCCGGGCTGGCCCGTCGGGCCGGGTTCCGTGGTCACCGGAGCCATGACGGGTCCCTTCGCTCGAAGCGGGCGCTGATGCCCTCGCGGGCCTCGGCGGAGGCGAAGTGCAGGGCCGACAGCTCGGCGAGAGCGGCCCCGTCCCGCTCCAGGGCGGCCCGTACCGGGGCGGTGACCAGCCGTTTCGTCGCGGCCAGAGCCTCGGGGCCGGCCTTGAGCAGGCCCTCCAGGACCGGGGCCAGGAGCGTGTCCAGATCCTCGGCGTCCGCGCCCTGGAGGGTGAGCAGGCCGATGCGGGCCGCCTCGGCGGCGTCGAACACCTCGGCGGTGAGGAAGTAGCGGGCCGCCGCCCGGGGATCCAGGCGCGGAAGCAGCGGCGCGGAGATCACGGCCGGGACGACGCCGAGGTGCGTCTCCGTGAAGGCGTACGTCGACGCCTGCGAGGCGGCCGCGATATCGCAGACGCCGAGCAAGCCGAGGCCGCCGGCCCGGACGTGGCCCGTGACCCGGGCGACGACGGGCTCGGGCAGTCCGGCGATCTCCCGGAGCAGGGCCAGGAAGTCCGCCGGTTCGCAAGGCGACTTGAGGTCGGCGCCGGCGCAGAAAGTATTGCCCGTGTGGGTGAGGACCACGGCCCGGGTGGACTTGTCCGCCGACGCGGTGGCGAGGGCTGCGCGGAGTTCCCGGACCAGGGGGGCGGAAAGGGCGTTGCGGTTGGCCGGGGAGTCGAGGGTGAGGGTGGTGAGGCCGGGCGTTCGCGCGGCGTGGACCAGTGCGGGCATGTCTCCTCCGGAGGGGGTGGTCGATCGGTCATGGCCCCTCCGGGGAGGGTATGCGGGCCGCCTGCGGCGAGCTCGGCTGGGCCGGGTCGCCCCGCACCCCTACGGGGCGAAGCCCCCGCCGCACCCCTCACCGCTGCGCGGAGCGAAGTCCCCCTTGCCGCTGCGCGGGGCGAAGTCCCCGCAGCGACCCTTACCGCTGCGCGGGCCGAAGCCCCCCAGCGACCCTTGCCGCTGCGCGGGGCGAAGTCCCCGCAGCGACCCTTGCCGCTGCGCGCGGCTGTCCCCTACCCGCCCTTCCACCGTTCCCCGGGCGCCGCCCGGACCCGCGCCTCAAACGCCGGCGGGGCTGGGGACTGCCTCCGGGCGCTGCCCGGACGCGGTCCTCAAACGCCGGACGGGCTGAGGAGGGGTACCGT
>NZ_JBHXKA010000214.1:0-8285 GCF_042722885.1 Streptomyces sp. NPDC058401 | reverse complement strand
CCCCGGACCCCCGCGCCTCAAAAGCCGGCGGGGCTGGATTTTGCCGGTGTCGGCCTGCCCGTGCGGCCCACCAAGCTGGATTTCGACGGGTACTTTCCCCGCCGCCACCAGGGCGTTTCTGTAGGAGGCTCCCAAGGGGGCCGGTGGGGCCCTGGTGAAACTGCTATTCCGCCGGGTCGGCGGCTAGGGCACGATGGAAGGTATGGCACCGCACTTCGACCACCCCGGCGAGCACGCCGCTCCGGACCCCATCCGGCTGCTCGAAATCCGTGAGACCCCGCTCTCGATCGACGAGGTCTTCCAGGCCGTCGGCGACGACGCGTCGGGCGGCACGACGCTCTTCGTCGGCACGGTGCGCAACCACGACAGCGGGGCGGACGTCGACCAGCTCGGCTACTCCTGCCACCCCTCGGCCGAGGCCGAAATGCGCCGTGTCGCCGAGCGCGTCGTGGAGAAGTACCCGGTCCGCGCCCTCGCCGCCGTCCACCGCATCGGCGACCTGGCCGTCGGCGACCTCGCCGTGATCGTCGCCGTCTCCTGCCCGCACCGCGGCGAGGCCTTCGAGGCCTCCCGGATGCTGATCGACGATCTCAAGCACGAGGTCCCGATCTGGAAGCACCAGACGTTCTCCGACGGTACGGAGGAGTGGGTCGGCGCCTGCTGAGGCAGGGGCCGGGGGCCGTCGGTTGCCCCGTTCGGACGCGCAACACGCCCTCGATTTGCGTAACCCCCTCCCGGGCAGCAGCGTTGAAGCCACCAACAACACGTAATTCGGGGTAGGGAGACACGCCCATGGCGTCTTTGGCGTGGTTGCTGATTCCGCTGTTCGCCGCGATCGGAGCGGCGATATGGGGCAGCTGGGCGGCACGCGACCGCACATCCGGCGACATATCCGAGCTCGCGGGCTACGCGCGGTTCCGCGAGGCCATGGGCCAGAGCGAACCGGGCGCGGCCAAGGCCGACGCCCAGCGCGGCAAGGACACCGTCGACTCCGTCTGACGCGGTGCCGGGCCCCCTGACGCGGTGCCGGGCCCCCGTACGGACCGGCCCCGGGGGCCGCTCTTCAGGGCCGTCACGTACTGTCGATCCATGCCACGCCGCACTGCGACGATGCTCGCCTCCACCCTCATGCTCTTCGCGCTGCTCTGCGCGGGAGTGTTCATGAAGGCCCCGTACTCCGAGATGAGTCCGGGCCCGACCGTGAACACGCTCGGGGACTCGCACGGCGAGCCCGTCCTGAACATCTCGGGGCACAAGACCTACCCGACCACCGGGCACCTGAACATGACGACGGTCCGCGTCACCGGCGCGGACTACGACATGAACCTGCTGGAGGCCGTGTACGGGTGGGCCGCGGGCGACAACATCGTCGTACCGCACGAGAACCTGTATCCGGACGGCAAGACGGAGCAGGAGTCCACGCAGGAGAACGCCGAGGAGTTCAGCCAGTCGCAGGAGAGCGCCAAGGTGGCCGCCCTCAAGCAGCTCGGCATCCCGGTCGCCGCCCGCGTGATCGTCGCCTCCGTGGTCAAGGGCAGCCCCTCCGAGGGCAAGCTGCACGCCGGAGACGTCATCAAGGCCGTGGACGGGACCCCCGTCAACGCTCCCGAGGACGTGGCCAAGCTGGTCACCAAGCACAAGCCCGGCGAGCCGGTCGAGTTCACCATCATCCCCACCGCCGAGGCCGCCGAGGCCGAGAAGGCGCACCGCGAGCCCACCGGCACGACGAAGGTCACGATCACCTCGGGCAAGGCGGAGGGCGACGGTCACGCGATCGTCGGCATCCGGGCCGGCACCGACCACACCTTCCCGTTCACCATCGACATCAAGCTCGCCGATGTGGGCGGTCCCAGCGCCGGGCTGATGTTCGCGCTCGGCATCGTCGACAAGCTCACGCCGGAGAACCTGACCGGCGGCAAGTTCATCGCCGGCACCGGCACCATCGACGACGCGGGCAAGGTCGGCCCGATCGGCGGCATCCAGATGAAGACCATCGGCGCCCGCCAGGCCGGCGCCCAGTACTTCCTGACGCCCGCCGAGAACTGCGCCTCCGCCGCGGGCGACGTGCCCGACGGGCTGACCCTCGTGAAGGTCTCCACCATCGACGACGCCGTGAAGGCGCTGGAGAAGATCGGCAAGGGGGACACGGCCGGGCTGACGCAGTGCAGCGCCAAGCCCTGACCGTCCCCCGGTCCCTCGCCGCGTCCTAGTCGAGGAAGGTCGCCGCCAGCGCCTCCGCGAGCCCGGGCACCAGCGTCGCGCCGGTCAGCACCTCGTTCGCCGAGTCCTTGTCCCGCAGCCGTACGGCCGACTCCCGCGATCCGTCGCGCAGGACGCCCACGGTCAGCCGCACTTCCTGGCGCTCCGGGTGGGTGGCGACCCACTTGGTGAGCTGCTTGTCGGTGAGCCCCTCCGGTACGGAGGACTCGGCGGACGGCGGCAGCATCAGCCGCTCCACGGTCAGCGCGCAGCCGAGGATGGAGTCGGGCCAGGCGATCGTTCCCAGGAACTTGTCCAGCGGGGTCCCGGCCGGCACCTGGTCCTGCTCGATCGGGGTGAGCTGGTTCTTGCCCGTGTCGTCCTGGTCGAGGCCGAGCTGGCGGGCGACGCCCGGCGCCTGCTTGCGCAGCTTGGCCGTGTCGACCAGGGCGAAGAGCCGGGCGGGCTTGTCCCAGCCGAGGGTGGAGGCGTACTCGTCGATTTCGAGGACGGCACGGGTCAGCGGGCTTGCCGCCATAGGGGTGCCGGGGGACGGCGAAAGGTTGGACATGGGCAACATCCTGCCTCCTTTACACCGGATACCGGGAACTGACTAAAGCCTCAGTAAGTTGCATGAGTGGGTTCTACGATCGGGGGCCCATGCTTTGAAAACTCATCGCATCACTTACACACAGCGACTTTCGAGGTGCGCACCTTGGCTTTCCAGATGCCGGACCGCGGCGGAGGCCCCTCCGGGCCACGGATGAGAGTCGGCCGCCCGTCCCGGCGCGCCCGGACTCTTCTGATGACCTTGGGCGTGCTGGCCGTCCTGGCCATGGCGTTCATCATGTTCGCCGGCTTCTGGACGGACTGGCTCTGGTTCCGCTCCGTCAACTACTCCACCGTCTTCACCACCACCCTGTGGACCAAGGTCGGCCTCTTCGCCGTCTTCGGCCTGCTGATGGCCGGTGCCGTCGGGCTGAACATCTGGCTGGCCCACCGGCTGCGGCCGCCGCTCAGCGCGATGTCGATGGAGCAGCAGAGCCTCGACCGCTACCGGATGACCGTCGCGCCGTACCGCAAGTGGCTGCTGCTCGGCATCGCCGCCCTGGTCGGCCTGATCGCGGGCGCCTCGGCGGCGGGCCAGTGGAAGACCTGGCTGATGTACGTGAACGGGGTGCCCTTCGGCACGAAGGACCCCCAGTTCAACCTGGACGTGTCGTTCTACACCTTCGACCTGCCCTGGTACCGCTTCCTGCTCGGCTTCGGCTTCGCCGCCGTCGTGCTCTCGGTGATCGCCGCCGCCGTCGTGCACTACCTCTACGGGGGACTGCGCGTCACCAGCCCGGGTGCGCGGGCCACCGCCGCGGCGACCGGTCACCTGTCGGTGCTGCTCGGCCTCTTCGTCACGCTCAAGGCGGTCGCCTACTGGCTCGACCGGTACGGCCTCGCCGTGAAGTCCAGCGACTTCAAGGCCGCGGACAACTGGACCGGCCTGCGCTACGTCGACGCCAACGCGTACCTTCCGGCCAAGACGATCCTCGTCGCGATCGCCGCGATCTGCGCGGTGCTGTTCTTCGCGACGCTGTGGCGCCGCACCTGGCAGCTCCCCGTCATCGGCTTCGGCCTGATGGTGCTCTCGGCGATCCTGATCGGCGGGCTGTACCCGGCGATCGTGCAGAAGTTCCAGGTCCAGCCGAACGAGCAGGCCAAGGAATCCCCGTACGTCCAGAAGAACATCAAGGCGACGCGCGACGCCTACGGGGTCGCCGACGCCTCCGTCAAGGACTACCCGGGCCTGCCGGACCCCAAGGCGGACAAGAAGGTGCTCCGCCAGGAGGCCAACACCACGGCGAGCATCCGCCTGCTCGACCCGAACATCGTCTCCCCGGCCTTCCAGCAGCTCCAGCAGAACAAGGGCTACTACGGTTTCCCGGCCACGCTGGCGGTCGACCGGTACAAGGGCCAGGACACGGTCATCGGGCTCCGTGAGATCAACCTCGCGGGCATCCCGAAGAACAACTGGATCAACGACCACTTCCGTTACACCCACGGATTCGGTGTGGTCGCGGCCAAGGGCACCGAGGTCACCGCGAACGGCGAGCCGCTGTTCACCGAGTCGGGCCTGCCCGCGGCGGGCGACCTCGGGGAGTACGAGCAGCGGATCTACTACGGCGAGCAGACGAAGCAGTACTCGATCGTCGGCGGACCGCAGAAGGAGCTCGACTACGCCAACGACTCCGGCGAGAAGGAGACCACCTACAAGGGCGACAGCGGGGTGAGCCTGTCCAACCCGGTCAACCGCGCCGCGTACGCCCTGGCCTTCAGCGAGCCGCAGATCCTCTACTCGGGCGCCATCGGCGAGGGTTCGAAGATCCTCTACCACCGCACGCCCAAGGAGCGGGTCGAGGCGGTCGCCCCGTGGCTCACGATCGACGGAGCCGTCTACCCGGCGGTGATCGACGGCCGGGTCCAGTGGATCGTGGACGCCTACACCACGACCAACGGCTACCCCTACGCGTCCCGCACGCAGCTCGGGGACAGCACGGCGGACTCGCTGACCAACTCCCAGCGCGCCGTGGTCGCGCAGGAGAACCAGGTCAACTACATCCGGAACTCCGTGAAGGCCACAGTCGACGCCTACGACGGCACGGTCAAGCTGTACCAGTGGGACACCAAGGACCCGGTCCTCAAGACCTGGATGAAGGCGTTCCCCGGCACGGTGAAGGAGAAGAAGGACATCTCGCCGGCCCTGATGGATCACCTGCGCTACCCGCAGGACCTCTTCAAGGTCCAGCGCGAGCTGCTGACCCGCTACCACGTCACGGACCCGCAGACCTTCCTCAGCGGCAGTGAGGTCTGGGCGGTGCCGGACGACCCGACCACCAAGGCGGGGACGGCGGTCCCGCCGTACTACCTCTCCATGAAGATGCCGGGCCAGAAGGACCCCAACCAGGCCTTCTCCCTGACCACGACGCTCACGCCGAACGGCAGGGACAACCTGAGCGCCTTCATGGCGGTCAACGCCGATCCCACCACCGCGGACTACGGCAAGATCCAGTTGCTGAAGCTGCCCACCCAGAACCCGGTGGACGGCCCGAAGCTCGTCCAGGCGAGATTCAACTCCAAGCCGGAGATCGCCCAGGAGATCAACATCCTGAGCCGGGGCGATTCCCAGGTGGAGTACGGCAACCTGCTCACGGTCCCGCTCGACAAGGGAATGCTCTACGTCGAGCCGGTGTACGTGCGCGGCGGCGGCCTCAAGTACCCGCTGCTGAAGAAGGTCCTGGTGACCTACGGGGACCAGACGGCCTTCGAGGACACGCTGGAGAAGGCGCTGAACGTGGTGTTCGGGGCCGAGTCGGCGACCCCGCCCCCGGGCGACGGAACGACCACCCCGCCGGGCGACGGGACCACCACCCCGCCGCCGGCCAGCCAGGACCCGACGGTCAAGGCGGCCCTGGGCGATGCGCAGAAGGCGGTCGATGCGGCCGACAAGGCGCTCAAGGCCGGCGACTGGGCGGCGTACGGAAAGGCCCAGAGCGATCTGCAGGCCGCGCTGAAGCGGGCGATCGAGGCGGAGGCCAAGGTGACGCCTCCGGCGGCCACGCCGACCCCCTCCGGATAGCGGTAATGGTTCCACCCCGCGTCGTGCTACTGTTGGTTTACCGACGCGGGGTGGAGCAGCTCGGTAGCTCGCTGGGCTCATAACCCAGAGGTCGCAGGTTCAAATCCTGTCCCCGCTACTGAAGACGAAGGCCCGGATCCGATGGATCCGGGCCTTCGTCATGCCCAATCGAGTTTTTCGCCGACTCGGGGTCACTGAGGTGGGTGAGTTGGGGTGTGAGCGTGTTTGACTTGTCTCTCTGTGGGCATGTCGACAAAACGCTGTAGTGACCTCACTGACTGCGACATACCAGGTGTACGCGGGTAGCAGGTGATGCGACGATGGGATTTATGGGGGACAGGTCAACTCTGCTGGAGACAGGGCGGTTTGTGAGGGCGGACTCCGAATCGGATGCGGAGGCCGATGGGGCGGCTCAGGCCGTTGACGTGACGACCGCGATGACCACGCGGGCGGTACGGACCACGGCCGCGGCGCCGACCACGCCGGACGTGTCGGTCGTGTCAGACGTGTCAGTCGACGCGTTGTTCGACGACGCGGTCTTCGGGCTGACCGACGCGGCCGGCGACGCCGCGCTGGAGGCCCGGCACCGGATCGCGGCCGACAAGGGGGACCCGGGCGCGATGAGCGTACTGGGTGCCCTCCTGCTGCGCCGCGGCGACCTCGCGGGAGCCGAACCCTACCTCCGCGGGGCCACCGGGGAGGGCGACCGCGCGGCCGCGAACAACCTGGGCGTCCTGCTGCACCAGCGGGGCTACCCGGAAGAGGCCGCCGGCTGGTGGCGCGTGGCCGCCGTGGCCGGATCCGCTCCCGCCGCGCACGCCCTGGGCCGCCACTACCGCGAGCGCGGCGACGAGCCCGCCGCCGAGTACTGGATGCGCCAGGCGGCGGAATCCGGCCATGCCCTGGGGGCCTACGGCCTCGCCGACCTGCTGGAGCACCGCGGGGACAAGGGCGTCGAGCGGTGGTTCCGCGCCGCCGCGGAGCAGGGGCACCGCGAGGCCGCGTACCGGCTCGCCCGGCACCTGCGCAAGGGCGACCCGGCCGAGGCCGAGCAGTGGTACCGGCAGGCCGCCGCGCGCGGTCACCGGCGCGCCGGGCTGCACCTGGGCGCCCTGCTGGAGGCGCGCGGGGAGCTGAAGGAGGCCGGGCGCTGGTACCTCACCTCCGCCAAGCAGGGCGAGGCGCGGGCGGCCTGCGCCCTCGGCTTCCTGCTGCGCGACGCCGGCGACGAGGAGAACGCGGCCACCTGGTGGCTGAAAGCCGCCCAGGACGGCGACGGCAACGCGGCGAACGCGCTGGGCGCCCTGCACGCCGCGCGCGGCGAGACCCAGACGGCCGAGAAGTGGTACCGGGCCGCGATGGACGCGGGCGACCAGAACGGGGCGTACAACCTCGCGCTGCTCTGCGCCGCGCAGGAGCGGACCGGACCGGCCGAGCAGTGGTACCGGCGCGCCGCCTACGCGGGACACCGCGAGGCGGCGAACGCGCTGGCCATCCTGCTGCTCCAGGGCGGGGACGCGGAGGGCGCGGAGCCGTGGTTCTCCAAGGCCGCCGAGGCGGGCAGCGTGGACGCGGCCTTCAACCTCGGCATCCTGTTCGCCAGCCGGGACGAGGACCGCACCGCCCTGAAGTGGTACGAGCGGGCGGCGTCGGCGGGACACACCGACGCGGCGCTCCAGGTCGGCATCGCGCTGGTCCGCGACGGCGAGGAGCGGGCGGCGGAACGGCACCTGCGCTGCGCCGCCGGCGGCGGCAGCGCGGAGGCCGCCTTCCGGCTGGCCGCGCTGCTGGAGTCGCTGGCCCCGCCGCCGGAGCCGGTGGCGCTGGGCGAGTCGGTGGGCGGAGCCGCGCGCACCGAGAGCGAGGAGTGGTACGAGCGGGCCGCGGAGCTGGGGCACCGGCGCGCCCAGGTCCGGGTCGGCATGCTGGCCGCCGCGCGGGGCGAACTGGGGTCCGCGGCGCGGTGGTACCGGGAGGCGGCGGAGGCCGGCTCCCGCAACGGCGCGTTCAACCTGGGGCTGTTGCTGGCGCGCGAGGGCAACGAGCCCGAGGCGGCGCTGTGGTGGACCCGGGCGGCGGTGGCCGGCCACGGGCGGGCGGCGCTGCGGCTGGGCCTGCTCGCGGCGCGCCAGGGAGACCTGACGGAAGGCCAGAAGTGGTGCGTGCGCGCCATGGAACTGGGCCCGGCGGAGGTCTCGGAGCGGGCGGCCCGCCTCCGCGACGCCCTGGCCGAGGAGCTGTCGGCCTGAGCCGTGCCACGGCCGCGGAGGGGTCCCGTTAACCGATTTGCATCTGCTCGCCGTGCTCGCGTAGAGTCAGGTTTACCGACGCGGGGTGGAGCAGCTCGGTAGCTCGCTGGGCTCATAACCCAGAGGTCGCAGGTTCAAATCCTGTCCCCGCTACTGAAGAACCGAAGGCCCGGATCCCCTGGATACCGGCCTGCGGGGGTTTACGCGGA
>NZ_JBHXKA010000213.1:0-8665 GCF_042722885.1 Streptomyces sp. NPDC058401 | reverse complement strand
CCACGTCCCCCAACCCGGACCCGGGTTGGGGGACGTGGCATGCGGCATGTGGCTGAACTCAGATGTCGAGGAGCCGGTTGACCTGCGAGCGGTAGGCCTGGAGGGTCTGCCGCAGATCCTCGGTGGCCACCTGCTGCTCGCCGCGGTCCCATTGCTTCCCCAGCCCGCTCCGGTGTTCGGAAAGGGTGTCGGCGAACGTCTGTATGACCTCCGCCATCAGGGTGTCCGCCGCCCGGACCGCCTCCTGCGGATCGTCCACGAACCGGCCCTGGATCTCGCCCCACCGCGCGCGATAGCGCTCGGCCCCGGCGGTTCCCATCAGCGGTTCCCCCTCGGTCCGGGGTGCGGCTACCGCCTCCGCAGGCTGGGATTCCCGTACGTCCTTCGGTACGTCCTTCGGCAGGTCCTTCGGCAGGTCCTTCGACAGGTCCTTGGGTACGTTCTGCTGCGTTACATCCCGCGGAACGGGCACCGCTTCCCGACCGGCTCCGTGCGCCCCTTCGCTGCCGTCCGCCGGCGCGGGGTGTGCGAGATCTTCCGAGGTCAGGACGCGATCCGGTGCCCGCCCCGCGGTGTCGTCGTGGTTCTGGTCCTGGTTCAGGTTCGGCATGTCATCGGCTCCTCTGGTCGGCGAGCAGGTCTTCGAACAGGGCGCGGTAATGGACCATCGCTTCGCGCAGCTCCTCTGTCGTCGTCGCCTGTCCCGCATCGCTGCGCGTCTTCACCGCGTGCGCGGCCCGGTATTCCTCCAGCGTGCGGCCGTGCCGCACCGAGAGATCGCGCACCTGCTCCTCGTACCCCTCGGTGGGATAGCCGAGCTCACCCATCACCCGGGTCACCAGCTCGTCGGCTTCCGTCACGGATTTTTCGGGCCCGTCCACGAACTGCCGCTGCACGCCGGTCCACTCGTCCGCGTACTGCTGCCGACGATCGGGGGCGAGCTCCTTGATGCCGAGCCGGTCGTGCCGCTGCTCACGTTCGCGCAGGTCCCGCTCGGCGGCCCGTTTGTCGCCCTGTTCCTCTACGGTGCGGTCGTACTCCGGCCCGAACCGTTCACGCAGGTGGCGTCGTCGGGCGGCCGGCGCCCACAGCAGGGCCGCGAGCGCGAGCATGACGACCGCTGCCACGACGATGACGGCTATCAGCACATTGGTTGACATCTTCTGCCTTCGTCCGGGGGCTCATCGTGTCTGTCGGCGCGGCTGCCCCGTCGGCCGGCGCCCAAACGAACGGGTGCGGTCCGGGGTTCCGGGTTTCAACCGCGCACCTTTGAGCAGGCGCCCTGCGTACCGAAACCCCCGATAACGGGCTGAGCGGAAGGACGTGGCATGGCCGCGGACAAGCAGGAGACCCAGGACGTCGTCGCCGTGATCCTCAAGGACCACCGCACCATGGAGGACCTGTTCCGCCGCATGCGCAGTGTGGAGGCGGACCGGGCGGACGCCCTCGCGAAGTTCTCCGCGCTCCTCGTCGCGCACGGCGAGGCGGAGGAATCCGAGGTGTACGGCGCGCTGAAGCGGTTCAAGGACGTGGACAACGCGGAGGTCGAGCACGGGACGAAGGAGCACGCCGAGGGCAACGAGGCGCTGCTCGCCCTGCTGGAGGTGGCCGAGGTGGGTTCCGACGCATGGGACGAGCGTCTGGAGGACCTGGTCAAAGCGGTGACCCACCACCTCGACGAGGAGGAGCGGACCATCCTCAACGACACCAGGGAGAACGTCCCGGACGAGCGGCGCGCCGAGCTCGGGGCGGCGTTCCTCAAGGAGCGGGAGCGGCAGCTCGCCGCCGACTGCGGCAGCGTGGAGAACGTGCGCGCGATCGTACGGGGATGACGCCGTCGGCGGCAGCGGCGGCCGAGCAGCGCCGGCCGCCACGACCGGCACCATCGGGCCCGCGGGGGGAGGATGAGACGGAAGGACTCATTACGACTGTCCCGCGCCGGCACCGGCGCAGAGGGGAGTGGGTGATGGGACACACCGATCCGGTCGCGGACCAGCCGGAGGACGAGGCACGGCGCGCCTACGAGCTGGTGTTCCCCGGCATGGCCGAGGGCGGCCCGGATGTCGTCCGGGTGATCGCCACGGACCGGAAGGGTCCAGGCGGCAACCCGGTCTACGAGGACTCCACGGGCATCATCCAGGCGGAGATCAGCGAGGGGTCGGAAGTACGCGTACTGGCCACCGGGGCCGGTCAGGAACCGGCTGCCGGAGTCACGGCCCGGCCCGTACCCGGGTGATCCTTCAAGGCCTTCAGGGCCTTCAGGGCCTTCAGGGACCGGGGACGCGCACCGCGAACAGGACGGTGTCGTCCTGGGCCTCCTGCGGCCCGATGGTGTCCAGGAGCGAGCGCAGCAACGCGTGCAGCCGGATCCCCGGCGGGGCCGCGGCGAGCTCGCGGGCGAGCCGTTCGAGGTTCTCGTCGATGTCGGTGCCGCGTTCCTCGATCAGCCCGTCGGTGTACAGCAGCAGCGTGCTGCCCGGGGGAAGCACACGGGTTCCGCAGGTGCGGGGCCCGGGCGGCAGGGCGTGGTGCAGCAGGACGTCGTGCTCGGTGAGGCTTTCCACCGTGCCGTCCGGGGTGAGCAGGAGCGGGGCGGGATGGCCGGCGTTGCTCCACTTCAGGTGCCAGTGACCGTCCGCCACCGGGCGGACGTGGGCGTGGACGGCGGTGCCGCTGGCCGGCAGGTCCAGGCGCCGACAGGCCCGTTCGAGGGCGCCGAGGGCCTCTTCCGGCCCCTCGCCGGGGTGGTCGTGGTCCGCCTGGCGCAGCATGCTGCGGACCTGTCCCATGAGGGCGGCGGCCCGCATGTCGTGTCCGGTGATGTCGCCGACCGTGAGCGCGAGCGCTCCCGCGACGCCGCTGCCCGGTACGCGGGGCAGGGGATAGGCGTCGTACCAGTCTCCGCCGACCATGTCGTCCCGTGCCGCGGGCCGGTACAAGGCGGCCAGTTCCAGGCCGGGTGCGTCGGGGAGGTCGGTGAGCATGGCCCGCTGGAGCTGGCTGGCCGCCGTCACGCGGTCATCGAGGTGGATCGCGCGCTCGACCGCCTGGGCGGTGTAGCCGGCGATCGTGGTCAGCATCGCCCGTTCGTTCAAGCCGATCTCGTGCGGGGCGTCCCACCCCAGGACGAGGGCGCCGAGCATGCCGTGCGTGCCGCGCAGCGGCAGGCAGGCCGCGGCGTGCAGGTTCAGGGCGTCGAATCCCGGGCACGCCAGGGTGCTCGCCGAGGTGCCGGAGGGGGCGTCGGAGTCCGCATGCGGCCCGGTGACCACCACCATCCGGTTCTCGCGCACCGCCCGCGCGACCGGCCAGTGCGAGCCGAGGGCGAACTGCTCGGGAAGGTCTCCGGGGGACGCGTCACCATCGACGGGACTCGGCACCCGGTGGAGCATCCCCTGCCGGACCAGGAGCAGATCGACCCGGGCGGGCTTGAGGTCCCCGCTGACCAGGTCTCCGACCCGTTGGCGTACGTCGTCCAGGCCGCGGGTGTCGGCGAGGTCCTCGGAGGCCCGTAGGAGCAGCTCCGAACGGTTGAGCAGCTCGTGCACCCGGGAGGCCTCCTCCTCGGCCGCTTCGCGGGCCTGACGCCCGATCTCGGAGCGCACCCGCATCCGGGCCTGGGCGCTGCACGCGGCGGCCAGATCAGAGAGGTCCTGTACCTCGTCCTCGCTCCAGACCCGGAGATGGGGGTCCACGACGGCGAGGACGCCGAGGAGCTCGCCGGAACTCCCCACCAGGGGGACACCGGCGAAGGAGAAGGCCGCGGTGCCGTCACCGGCACTCGACAGGAACCGGGGCCGCCCGTCCTCCGCGACCCGGCGGCAGCACTCCAGTACGGCCCGGTCGGGGCTCGTCTCGGCAGGCCAGCACTCGGGGAGCACACCGGCGGCCTCACCGGCCGGCTCCAGGCATACGAGTCCCAGCGGAACGGAGAGCACGCGGGTGGCAAGCCGGGCGAACCGATTCAACCGTCTTCCCTCCCACACGCATCCGGGGGCCGGACCCGCCCGCCCCCAGACCTGCACCCCGCAGGTCAGGGCACCATCCTAGGCCGTCTCCTCCGGATCTTGTCGGGCCCGGCAGGATCCGAGAGAGACGACCTGGGCCCCCGGCCCCCGCCTCACCCGCCGGGTTCCACCGGAGGCGGCCGGCGCAGCAGCTCGTCGTGGAGGAGCCGGCCGACGAGCGCGCCGCCGAACACGACCACGCCGATGCCGACGAGCCAGGTCTGGATGACGAGGACGGTCCCGAAGGGGCCGTAGGTGACGGCGCTGGACGCGATCAGCGGAGAGAAGACGAGCCGGGAGAAGACCCGCAGCCCGAGCAGCCCGAGCATGGTGGTCACCGCCCCGGGGAGCAGAGCGGCCCAGGGGATGCGGCCGCCGAGCAGCAGGCGCTGGGACCACCAGAAGAACAGGATGCCGATCACCACCGTGACGAAGCCGCGGACGGGGGACTCGCGCCACGGCGGGGCGATCGCCGAGAGGAAGAGCACCCCCACCAGCACGCCGAGCCACAGCACGTGACGCCACCGGGCCCACCAGCGGGACGGAGGCAGGTCCCAGACCCGTTCGTAGCCGCTCTGCAGCATCGTGCCGAAGGACAGGCCGAACACGGCGAGCAGTGCGAGGCCGAAGGCCGTCGTGGTCCGCCAGGCCTGGCCCGGCAGGGCGAAGAGCCGCTCGATCTCGGCCCTGGCGGCCGGCGACACGCCGAGCCCGTCCCCCAGCCACTGCGCGAACCCCTGCCCGCTGCGCGTGTCCGCCGCCGACACGACGATGAGCAGCGGTACCAGGGTCAGGAATCCGAGCGCCGCGAACCCGAGGGAGCGTTGCCACAGGTCGACGTCCCGGACGCGGGCCCAGCGTCGTCCGGCCCGCGCGCGGCGGCCGGCCCTGCGTATCCGCCCGAGGGGCGACAGCCGACGGGGCGTACCGGACCCGGTCATCTCACCGGCGGCGGATGCGGTGAGCGGGACGGGAGTGACGGGTGGGCCGGGGGCGAGGTAACGGGCATGGCGGCTCCAGGTGCTGCTTTCACGGTAGAACCCTCCCGACGGGGAATCCACCGGCCGCCACCGCCGGGACGGCGTCCACGTGTCCGGGCGATCAGGCCGGGCATACGCGGACCGGGGAAGACGGCCGAGGGACGGCCGGTCCGGTCCCGACGAACACGGTGGGTCAGGTCTATGTCTATGGAGTCAACGGTCGGGGTGAAGCGGCAGTGAAGCCGACGGGAGAGGCAGAGGGTGATCCTCGGCACGTGGGCGCGGGCTCGGGCGTGGACGCGGGCTCGGGCTCGGGCGTGTGCTCGGGCGGCCCGGTCATGGGCCAGCGGCGCCGGCTCGCCCTGCGCAGTGTCCGGGGCGCGGTCGGCAAGGGGCGTGACTTCACCCGCCGGGCCCTGCGGGACTGGGGGTGGGACGGGCGGGAGAGTGCCGAGGACGCGTTGCTCGTCGTCTCCGAGCTGGTCACCAACGCCGCCCTGCACGCACACGGCTGCGAAGAGCTCGTACTGACCGCCGGCGAGACCCTGCGGATCGAGGTGCTCGACGGCGTGACGGAGCTGCCGTGCCCCGGAGCGGTACGCCGGCCCGGCGTCCCCGGCGGCCACGGCCTGCACCTCGTGCGTCGGCTCTCCGACCGGTGGGGCTGCTACCCCGCCGGCGCGGGCAAGGTCGTCTGGGCGGAGATCGAGTCCTCCCGCCTGACCGCCCGCCGCCGGGACCCGAATCCCCCGCCCCCCGGGCCACAGAGGCCCGGGCCCGGGCGCCGGGGGCCCGGTCGGCGCTGAGCCGCCGCGTACGCCTTCGCCGGCGGCCCGGCCCGGCCCGGCCCGGCCCGGTCCCGCCCGAACCGAAGGCTTCTCGGCTACCGGGGGACCTGCGTTCCCCGTTCACGGTACGGGCGGCCATCGAGAAGCGTCTGAGGGCGACGGCACGGGGTAGGCGCCGGAGGACCGCACCACCGAAGGAGGACGAGATGACGGCACACGAACATTCCCGGCGCCACCCTCGCACCACCCCGTCGGAGGCCGAGGGGGAGAGCGGCGACCGCGAGGCCCGCCGGCAGGCCGACGAAGCCGTCGTCCGGCGTCCCGACGGGGGCGACGGCGAAACGGATGCCGGCGGACACGAGGCCAAGCGGCAGCGCCCGGGCATCGGCCGCGAAGAGCAGGATCGCCCGCACGACCCGAAGCCGTCGGCCGGCCGGACCCAATGAGCCGGACCCAGTGAGCCAGATCCAATGAGCCGGACCCAGTGAGTCAGAACCAGTGAGCCAGAACCAATGAAACGGAGTGATCGCTGATGCGCACCACAGCGGCACGGGTGATGGGTGTGGCCACCCTCGGGTACGGAGTGGCCGTCGCCTGCCGGCCCAAGGTGCTGGCCCGCCCCTGCGGCTTGGCGGAACAGGGCTCCTCGGCACTGCTGATCCGCGCCCTCGGCGTCCGCGACGCCGTCGTCGGCGCGGCCATGGTCGCGGTCCCCGCGGGCAGCGCGCTGCGCACGGCGGTCCTGTGCCGGGTCGCCATCGACGCGGGGGACGCACTGCTCTTTGGTACGTTCCTGCCCCACCGGACCGAGCGCGCCAAGGCGGCCGCGGCCGCGCTGGCCTGGGCAGCCCTCTGCGGCTGGACCCTGACCGGCGGTGAAGGTCCGGCGGCGCCGCTCGTCAAGGACGCGGCCAACGTCGCCGTACGGGCCGCCCAGTCCGCCACGCGCGCCGAACTCTGACACGGGTGAATGAGCAACTGTCGGCCAGGCATCGGCGAGTTCGAGCCGTTGACCTCGAGGCGCGGGCCCGGCGGGGGAGCGGCGCCCGATCGGGGGCAGGCGAGTACACCGACAGCTCCGACATCCGAAGGAGAACGGCCATGCTGATCACTGTCAGTCGCTCCGGGGGTTTCACCGGCGTGGACAAGATGCGGAAGATCGACACCTCCGTCCGGCGGGATGCCGCGGAATGGGAGGGCCTCGCGCGGCGCGCCGTGCGGCCGGTCGCGGACGCCTTCCACTACCGGATCACGATCGACGGCCAGGCCGTCGACCTCGACGAGGCGGGCCTGACCGACGACCAGCGGGAATTGATCCGTGCGGTCCTCGGCGAAGGGGCCTGACCCGCTCCGCCGGCCCGGAAAGCTCCGCGTTCCGACCGTTTGAGCCCGTACGACCCGCCCCCGTCGCCCCGTTGCCCCGTTGCCCCGTCGCCCCGTCGCCCCGTCGCTCCGCCGCAGGCGCACCGCCTGCGGCGGAGGTCTGCGGCCCCCCTTTGTCTCGCGGTTCCCCCGGCCGGTCCAGTGTGGTGGGGGCGGAGCGGGGCACACGCGCGTAGCCGTGCAACTCATCTTGGAGGCCTGTCCATGTCCTGCGTATCCGCTCTGATCGTTGTGCGCGTCGAGACGGCGACGGGCCACGTGCAGTTCCTTGCCCGCTTCTCGTATGACGGCGGTGACCCGTACGTGGTGCAGGCGGAGTTCCTGGACGGTGACAAGGTCCTGGCACGGTGGCACTTCGACCGGCAGATGCTGTCCGAGGGGCTCCACCGTCCGGTGGGGGAGGGCGACGTCGCATTCCGCCCCGCTCAGGGGTCCGGCCGCGACGAACTCCGCGTCGACCTGATCGGCCGGATCGCCGACCGGCAGGACAATGCCGTCGTCTTCGTCGATGCCCCCGGGCTGAGGGGCTTCCTGAACGAGACCTACGCCGCTGTCGCCGCCGGGGAGGAGTTCCTCGACCTCGACAGGCTCCTCGACGAGTTCCTGGCTCGCTGAACAGCGCGAGTTGAACAGCCCGGGCGTCTGGACCTCCGCCGCCCGCTACTGCGGCCCGGGGTGGTCCCGGTCGCCTTCGGTACGGGCTCGGTTCTCGTGCGACTCCTTGGCCGGCCGGAGGCCCAGCATCTCGCGGAGCGAGGCCAGGTCGTCGGGGCCGGCCGTACGGGACTCGATCACCTCTTCGGCGCGCTGGTGAGGGTCCGTGAGACCCGGTACGGGACTCCGGCGGAGGGGCCGGACCGAGGCGCCCCCTCCGGACTCATCCTGCGGGCCGGGGCGCAGCCGGCACCCGGAAGCAGCCGCGCAGACGGCTGTGGTCCCTGCGGTGCGGCGGCCGGGCCGTACACGCCGTGAAACGAGGTCAAGGGCCTCCGTCAGGAGGCGGGGGCAGAGCGAGGGCGGGGGAAGGGGCAGGACGGCGGAGAACCGCAGGGCGTTGCGACGTCGGTCTGTCATGCGGCCCTCCTACCCCACTCGCGCGGGCTAAACGGAGGTCGCACTCGGCCGGTGGGCCTAGGGCGGCCCGCTCTCCACACGTTGAGTGGGTCATCCTGCTGTGACAGGAGGGAAACCCCGGTTGCTCCGTACTCCCCGGGAGCGGTGTGCCAGCCTGCGGGCGGTGTGCACACTGCGTCGCGCCAGGCAGAGTTCGCCCGCAGAGACGTGGCAGGTCGGGCAGGGCTCGGCGAACGCACCGTGCCGGAAACGGCGGTGCGTCTCGTAGGCGGCGTCCAGCGTCGCGTCGAGCGCCGAATGCGGGAGGCCGACGGCTGTGCGGGCGGCTGCGTGCACCGACCGCCGAGGGGCGACTTCCAGGACCGGGGTGGTGCTCATGAAGGGATCTCCTCGTGCAAGGGGAGCGCACGCAAGCCGTGCCCACTCACGGGCG
>NZ_JBHXKA010000212.1:0-8736 GCF_042722885.1 Streptomyces sp. NPDC058401 | reverse complement strand
GGCACAGGACGTGGAAGCCGGTGACGCCGCCCGCGTGCCGGATCGCGTTGGTCACCAGCTCGGCGACCACCGTCAGCACATCGCCCAGGACCCGCTCCCCCACGTCCCGGGCAGCGAGAACTTCCCGGGCGACCCGCCGGGCATCCGCGGATCTGAGGCCCGTCACGTGACCCGATGGCCCTGGTATCACGGTGCCACTTCACCCCTCTCGTCTTCCCCGGCGGCACGGGGCGGTACGCAGGCGGCCCGGAGCGGACCGCGGGTGCCGCGGGACTCCCCTGCGCACCGCACCACTCGGATCAGATGCGGGGGCGCGTCGCCGTGTCGAGGTAGAAGGCGTCGATGCTCTGGACCGCCTTCTCGAATTCCTCCAGGTTGACCGGCTTGGTGACGTACGCGTTGGCGTGCCCGCTGTAGGCGCCGACGATGTCGTCGGGTGCGGAGGAGGTGGTGAGGACCACCACGGGGATGGTCTGGAAGGCCTCGTCGTTCTTCAGGACGCGGAGCAGGTCCCGGCCGTTCATGCGCGGCATGTTGAGGTCGAGGACGATGAGATCGGGGCGGACCGCGCCGGGGGCACGCAGGTGTTCCAGTGCGGCGACGCCGTCGGTGACCTGGACCAGGTTGCGGGCTCCGCGCTCGGAGAGGGCTTCCTCGATGAGCAGGGCGTCGGCCATGTCGTCCTCGACCAGGAGCACGTCGAAGGGCCGGGCGGGGGTGGTCATCATCGGAGCTCCAGGGGTGCTTCGTCGGTGTGGTTCAAGAGTCCCGGCCAGCGGCGCCGTGCACCCTGTCGGGTCATGCCGCATGCCGCGCCCAGCTGCGGGTATCCGGCTCCCGCACGGGCCGCGGCGACGGCCGCTTCCTGCTGGAGGCGTTCCGTTGCCTTCTGGAGATGGTCCAGTAGGTGCAGCAGGGCCAGCGCCGGCGCCGGCCCTTGCGGAAACGGTCCTTGCGGTGCCGGAGAGTCGGGGGTTTGGAGCAGTTGAAGGGCAAGGTGTCTGGCGAGGGCTCCGACTGCCGCGTCCACGGCTTCGGCCGTCTCCTGCGGGTCGGTTCGCAAAACGAAGTTCTTGCCAGGCATACCGGGCACCTTAGGCCCAAGATCTACCCGCGACAACACGAGTTGTCATCCTGCCTCTAGAGTATGCGGGCCGCACCCCTTCCAGGGCGGCCCCCCTGAGGAGGAGTGCACGGCATGAGCGGCGATCAAGGGCTTCCGCGCGCGCGGAGGTTTGCCACGTGGACGACCCGGCGTTGGCTGCGCGTGGGCGTGGCCGCCGCCTCGGTGGTACTGATCCTGCTCGGGTCGGCCGGAGCGTGGGTGCTCGGACGTACGACCTCGCTGAGCGAGGAGCTCGTGGACACGCGCTCCCCCGCGCTGACTCTCTCGTTCCGCCTCGAGTCCGCCCTGCTCAATCAGGAGACCGGTGTCCGCGGCTACGGCCTCACCGGCACCCCCGGCTTCCTCGAGCCCTACCGCAAGGGGATCGCCGAGGAGCAGGAGCACTCCGCGCGGCTGCGGGAGCTGCTGCACGCCGACCGTACCGGCCTGAAAGACCTGGATGCCGTCGAGAGTGCGGTGGAGAAGTGGCAGGAGCGGATCGCCCGGCCCATCGTCGCCTCGCCGGCGGGTGCCCCCTCCCCCCTGAGCGCGGAACGCGCCGCGGAGGGCAAGACGACCTTCGACGCCGTGCGCGCGGCCATGGTCACCCAGCAGGAGCAGCTGCGCGCCGCCCGGGCGCAGGCGCGGGACCACCTGATGGCCACGATGGCCCTGCGGAACTGGCTGTTCGCCACGATCGCCGGAGTGATCACCCTGCTGGCGATCCTGATCTTCGAGGCGCTGCGCCGGGGAATCACGGCGCCCCTGGGACAGCTCGGGGCGGACGCCCGGGCCATCGCCGGCGGTGACTTCGACCACCCCATCACCCCGACCGGTCCCGCGGATCTGCGGCGCCTCAGTGCGGAGATCGACTTCATGCGCCGGCGTCTCGTCCGGGAGCTCGCCTTCACCGAGGAGGCCCGCCAGCGTCTCGACGCCCAGGCCGCCGACCTCCAGCGGTCCAACGCCGAGCTGGAACAGTTCGCCTACGTCGCCTCCCACGACCTGCAGGAACCCCTGCGCAAGGTCTCCAGCTTCACCCAGCTCCTCCAGCGACGCTACGGCGGGCAGCTCGACGCCAAGGCCGACCAGTACATCGAGTACGCCGTCGACGGTGCGAACCGCATGCAGACCCTGATCAACGACCTCCTCGACTTCTCCCGCGTCGGCCGGGTCCACCGCGACCACCAGGACGTCGACCTGAACAAGGTGCTGGTGCGGACGCTGTCGTCGCTGGAGGTGAGCATCGAGGAATCCGGTGCCACGATCACCTCGGACTCCCTGCCGACGATCGCCGCCGACCCCACGCAGATGGGCATGCTCTGGCAGAACCTGATCGGCAACGCCGTCAAGTTCCACCGCCCCGGACAAGCCCCCGTGATCCATGTCACCGCCGCCGTGGAGGACGACCTGTGGCGGTTCACGGTGACCGACAACGGCATCGGCATCGAGCCCGAGTACGTCGAGAAGGTCTTCGTGATCTTCCAACGGCTCCATACCAAGGACGTCTACAGCGGCAGCGGCATCGGCCTGGCCATGTGCAAGAAGATCGTCGAGTTCCAGGGCGGCAGCATCGCCATCGACCCCGAACACCGCGACGGCACCCGCGTCACCTTCACCCTCGCGCCCCAGCCCCCGCAGAGCCCGGGCCCGTCCCGCCTGCCGGAGGCGACGCGCGCCGGCACGGAGCTCCAGCCATGACCGAAACGCAGGCCGGCACCGTCGCCACGTCGTACCGCATCCTGCTCGTCGAGGACGACGCAGGTGACGCCCTCATCGTCGAGGAGCTCCTCGAGGACACCGGGCTCCGGTTCGAGCTGATCACGCGAACGACGTTGGACGACGCCCGCACCGAACTCATCCGCAGACCCGTCGACTGCATCCTCCTCGACCTGCACCTGCCGGACATTTCCGGGACCAAGGCCGTCACCACCGTGCGGGAACTGGCCCCGCACACGGCGGTCATCGTCCTGACCGGACTGTCCGAAGCGCAGGCGGGCACCGACGCCATGGCCGCCGGAGCCCAGGACTACCTCGTCAAGGGCAAGGTCGACGCGGACCTGCTCCTGCGCACCGTCCGCTACGCCATCTACCGCAGCGAGACCGAACGCGTCAGCGCCGAGGCCCAGGCCGTTCGCCTCCGCGCGGAGGAGAACGCCCGTCTCGAACGCGGTCTGCTGCCACAGCCGATCCTGGGCACGTCTGCCATAGCCGTCACCACCCGCTATCTGCCCGGCGCCAAGAGCGCACTCCTCGGAGGCGATTTCCTCGACGTGGTGGAGGAGGAGAACGGGCTGCTGCACGCCGTGGTCGGCGATGTCAGCGGACACGGCCCCGACGCCGCCGCCCTCGGCGTCTGCCTCCGCATCGCCTGGCGTTCCCTCGTCCTCGGCGGCCACCGCGGCACCGAGCTACTCCACCTCATGGAGCGCCTCCTCGTCGCCGAACGCGGCAGCCTCCCGCTGTTCGCGACCTGCGCCCTCCTGACCCTCGACCAGAACGCCCGCACCGCCACCCTCCACCTCGCAGGCCACCACGAGCCCCTCCTCACCACCGGTCAGGGCACCCAGGAGCTCCGCGCCACCCACGGCATCGCCCTGGGCGTCGCCCCGCAACTCGGCAACTGGCAGCCCACCGTCATCCCGCTGCCGCGCTCCGGCGCGCTCACCCTCTACACCGATGGACTCACCGAGGGACACAACGGCTCCACTCCCGGCAGACTCGAAGTAGGCGGGCTGCTCGACCTCATCGAAAGCCTCCCCCCGGCCGACCCCGCCGCCTTCCTCGACCGCCTCATCGAGGAGGCCCAGACCCTCAACGCCGGCCGGCACACCGATGACCTCGCCGTCCTGCGCCTCGACTGGGACAGCGCCTAGGGGGTGGGGCCCGCCCGCCACCTTTGACGGCGTCACGTCGCCGGCGGGGGTGGCGGCGGGCCGGCGGGCCGTTCGCCGGGCTACTTGGTGAAGGTCACGTCCGAGACCGAGTAGAAGGTCTCGCGCGAACCGCCGGAGCCGTCGGGGTTCTTGTGACGCTCCCAGATGGTGAAGATGATGTGGTCGCCGGTCTTCTGCGGCAGCTTGACGGTGGCGTCGTAGTAGCCCGACTGGCGGCCCCTGGGCGGGCTTCGCCGAGCGGACGATCGCCGACTGGCTGGCCGTCTTCGCCGCCGCCCAGCCGCCCGCCCACCGGGACACCCCGGAGGCGCTGGCCGAGCGCACCCTGCTCCTCGCGGTCCTGCGCGGAGCGCTGCTGGACCTGCTCGCGACCGGCGACGAGCCGCGCGCCACCGCGGCCGTCACCGCCCATCTCCGCACCCTGGAATCCGTACCCCGCGAGGCACCGGCGCCGTAGGCCGGCCATGGCTGTCAGCGCACCTGTTCGGCCAGTCCGACGATGATGCCCTCCGGGCCGCGGACGTAGCAGAGCAGATAGCTGTCCTCGAACCGGGCGATCTCGCCGACGAGCTCGGCGCCGTGGGGGCGCAGGCGGGCAACGGTGCCCTCCAGGTCGTCGACGGCGAACATGACGCGGTGCGTGCCCAGAATGTTGTGCGGCCGGTCGCGCGGCCCGGCGCTGGTCGCCGCGGGGCTGCGGTACTTGGCCAGTTCGAGCCGGCTGTGACCGTCCGGGGTGCGGAGCATCGCGATGTCGCAGTGGACTCCGTCGAGTCCCGTGCACTGGTCGGCGAAGAGACCCTTGACCTCCGTCCTGCCCTCCAGCTCCATCCCGAGTTCCGCGAAGAACGCGACGGCGGCGTCCATGTCCTCGACGACGATGCCGACGTTGTCCATCCGCTGAATCGCCATGTTCGTTTCTCCTTCTTGTCGTGCGGCCGGTGGTGACGTGCGGCCGGTGGTGACGGCTGATGTCCCTGGGTCGGATCCGATGGCGCCTTCTCGACATCCCGCGAGCGCCGGACCCCGGCCATTCTGGATCCTGCCCCTGCTCCTGCCCCTGCTCCGCTACGGCCGCGGCGCGGCCGGGACCCGGACAGCGCGGCCCGGTGGTCCCTGCGTGCGGGGAGGGGCACCTGTCAAGTGACGAATTGCCGGGGCTACAGGCCCGGCATCGGGCGGGGCACGGTGGAGGTCCGCCGTTCTGTGCCGGAGCAGGACGAACCGCCACCCGGATCGGAGCCCCGATGTCCCGTCGCGCAGGCGTCTTCGTGACCCGCCGTCCCGGACTCGTCCTCTTCGCCGCCCTCGTGTTCCTCGCGCTGGCCGTCGTGTTCGGTGCGGATGTCACCGGGCGGCTGAAGACTCAGGGGTACGACGATCCCCGGTCGCAGTCCAGCCGCGCCGCCCGGGTGGCCGCCGAGCGCCTGGGGGCCTCCCCCAACCTGGTCGTCGTCGCGCAGGCCCGCGACGGTTCCGTCGACGGCCCGGCGGCACGGAGCGGGGGCGAGGAGCTGACCCGTCGGCTCGCCGCCCAGCCGCACGTGAGCGCCGTGGCCTCGTACTGGACCGGCGGCGCGGCGGAGCTGCGCAGCCGGGACGGGCGGGCGGCCATGCTGGTCGCGCACGTGGAGGGGGACGGCGAGCAGCTCGGTGCGCGGGTGGAGCGGCTGCGGGAGGAGCTGACCGCCTCCGGTGCTCCGCGTGCTCCCGACGCTGCTCTGATCGTGCATGTGGGAGGGGCGGCGCTCACCGACGCCGAGCTCCAGGACATCGCGGAGTCCGATCTGAAGCGGGCGGAGGCCGTCGTGCTGCCGGGGACCCTGATCCTGCTGGTCCTGGCGTTCGGGAGCGTCGTGGCCGCCGCTCTGCCGCTGCTGATCGGTGTGCTCGCCATCGCGGGGACCCTGCTGGTCCTGAGCGTCCTCGGCTCCGTCACCGACGTGTCCGTGTTCGCGCTGAACCTCACCACGGCGCTCGGCCTGGGCCTGGGCATCGACTACGGGCTGCTGATCGTTTCGCGGTTCCGCGAGGAGCTGGCCGCCGGATACCACCCGCGGACGGCTGCCATCCGGACCGTGCGCACCGCCGGCCACACGATCGCCTTCAGCGCCGCGACGGTCTCCGCCGCGCTCGCGACGCTGCTGGTGTTCCCGCCGTACTTCCTGCGTTCCTTCGCCTACGCGGGCATCGCCGTGGTGGCCATCGCCGCCGTGAGCGCCGTGACCGTGCTGCCCGCTCTGCTCGCGCTGCTCGGCAGGCGCGTGAACGCCTGGCCCGTGCCGTGGCGCCGCCGGGCCCGTACGGGCTCCGGGTCGCGCTTCTGGGAGGGGCTGGCGCGGATCGTCGTACGCCGCCCACTGCTCGCGGCGCTGCCGGTGATCGGCCTGCTGGTGGTCCTCGCGGCGCCGTTCGCGCACGCCGGTTTCGCCACCCCCGACGACCGGGCGCTGCCGGTGAGCGCGGCCGGCCGGCAGACCGGTGACCTGGTGCGCGGTGCCTTCGACATGAAGGGCGCCGATGCGCTCACCGTCTCCGTGACGGGCACGGCGAAGGTGAGCGCATCGGCGCGGGAGGAGTACGTCCGCAGGCTGTCCGCGCTCCCCCAGGTGGCCCGGGTCTCCCGGGTCTCCCAGGCCGCCGGGCCCGAGGGCGAGGGTCCGGTCCAGCTCTCCGTGGTGCCGCGGGTCGACCCCCGTTCGCGGGCGGCCCAGCAGCTCGTGCACGACGTCCGCGCGACCCCCGCCCCGGCGGGCACCGAGGTCCTGGTCGGCGGGCCGAGCGCGGTGCTGGTCGATGCCAAGGCCACGGTCCGGGACCGGATTCCGCCGGCGCTCGGCCTGATCACCGTCACCACGTTCCTGCTGCTCCTCGGCTTCACGCGGAGCCTGCTCCTGCCGCTCAAGGCCATCGCGCTGAACGCCCTGAGCCTGACGGCCGTCATGGGAGCGATGGTGTGGATCTTCCAGTCGGGCCATCTGAGCGGCCTGCTCGGTTTCACGCCCGGACCGCTCAGCACGACCATGCCGGTGCTGCTGCTCTGCATCCTGTTCGGGCTCTCGGTGGACTACGAGGTGTTCGTCCTGGCCCGGATCAAGGAGGCGCGCGACGCCGGGCAGGGCAACACCGACTCGATCGTCACGGGCATCGCCCGGACGGGAGGCATCGTCACCACGGCCGGCGCCCTGCTCGCGTTCACCCTCTTGAGCTTCGGTACCTCCCAGGTGTCCCTCCTGCAGTTCTTCGGCATCGGCACGGGTCTGGGCGTCCTCCTCGACGCCACGCTCGTACGGGGCGTCCTCGTACCGGCGCTCATGCGCCTGGCGGGCGGCCTGAACTGGTGGGCGCCGAAGGCTTTGCGGCCCAAGGCTCCGCAGCCGGCGCCCCGGCGGCCGGTGCCCACCGCGAGGCGGTGCGCCCCGGGCCGCTGCTCCCCGAGCCGCCCGGTCGTCCGTACGCACGCCCACGCGCGCCGCTGACCATCGGGCGCGCCGCTCCCTCCCTTCCGGCGAAGCAGACGAAACAAATGCGTCGACAAGGCGCCCCGGTTCCCGGCAGTGTGGCCGCCCGTGACGAGCAGTGAGCTGTGGAACCGTGCGACCGCCGACCGCTACGACGCCGAGGAGACCGAGGCGTCGTCAGCGGCCGTTCTCGGACCGACTCTCGACTTCCTCGCCGAGCTCGCCGGAGACGGCCGGGCCCTGGAGTTCGCCATCGGGACCGGACGGGTGGGCGTCCCGCTCCGCGAACGCGGCGTGCCGGTCGTGGGCATCGAGCTGTCGGAGCACATGGCGGCGGTGCTGCGCCGCAAGGCGGACGAGAACACGCTCCCGGTGGTCATCGGGGACATGGCCACCACCGTCGTTCCCGGCACCTTCTCCCTGGTCTACCTCGTCTACAACACCATCACGAACCTGCTCACGCAGGACGAGCAGGTCGAGTGCTTCCGCAACGCCGCACGGCATCTGGAACCCGGCGGCCGATTCGTCATCGAGCTGGGCGTGCCTCCACTGCGGTTCCTGCCGCCCGGCCAGGTCGCGGTGCCGTTCGACGTCTCGGATCAGCATCTCGGCTTCGACACCTTCGACCTCGTCGAGCAGATCCTCGTCTCGCACCACTTCACCCGCGATGGCGATGGCGACAGCGAGGGCGACGGCGGGCGCTACCGCCGTGACAACTCCCGGCACCGCTACGCCTGGCCGGCAGAGCTCGACCTGATGGCTCGGATCGCCGGGCTCGTCAGGGAACGGCGCGTCGCGGACTGGAACGGGGCGCCGTTCACCCAGGACTCCGCGAAGCACATCTCCGTGTGGCGCAAGCCGGCCTGAGGGCGCGCACCGTGTCCGTACGCCCACCGGGAGGAGAGCGTGCATACCGTGGGGGCGGCGGCGAGCGCGAAGCCGTGCGTCGGTGGCGTCGAGAGGGGCAGTGATGAAGGCGGTCCGCTTCAGCAGGTTCGGGGGCCCCGAGGTCCTGGAGATCGTAGAACTCGCCGATCCGCGCCCGGGTCCCGGCCAGGTCCGCATCGCCGTGCGAGCGGCCGGCGTCAACCCGAGCGACTGGAAGAAGCGCCGGGGCCTGATGGACGAGGAGCTCCCGCAGACCCTGGGCTACGAGGCTGCGGGCATCGTCGACGAACTCGGCGAGGGTGTCCGGGACGTGGCCCTCGGCGACCCGGTGTTCGGCTTCTCCACCGAGGGGGCGGCGCAGGCCGAGCTCGCGGTGCTCTCGTAC
>NZ_JBHXKA010000211.1:0-8832 GCF_042722885.1 Streptomyces sp. NPDC058401 | reverse complement strand
GGGCACACCATGTGCCTGGCCCCCGCGCCGTTGCGTTTCCCCCGTGTTCGTCATCGCAGGTCCTGGGGGAGTCCACCATGTCCGCTCGCACCGCCGCCCTCCGCCCCGCCGCCCTGCGCACCGCTTCCGCCGCCACCGTCGCCGCCGCCATCGCCGCCGCCGTCCTGATGCCGACGACGGCCTCCGCCGACGAGAACAACCCCCAGGCGCTGAAGACCACGATGAGCGCCCCGGCCCCCAGCGGCCCGCTGACCCGCGGCGGCGCAACCGAGAGCTTCGAGCTGACGGTCACCAACGCGACGGACAAGCCCTCCGCCTACCACCCGTGGATGCTCCTCGACCCGACCGGCACCGCCCCGCTCCAGCAGGCCGACGTGGTCTACAAGGTCGACGCGGTGAACGCCCCCGCGACCGAGTCCAAGATCGGACAGCAGGACGGGGAGTGGCAGGGCCTGTTCTACCCGGCGGGCAAGAACGCCCAGGACGGCTTCGAGATCCCGGCCGGCGCCAAGATGACCTGGAAGGTCACCATCGGCCTCGGCAAGAACTACCCGGCGGCCGCCGGCGACTTCAAGCTGCGCGCGTCGAGCTTCAGCAACGAGGTCACGGAGGCCAACGCCGGCTCCCTGACCTTCAAGACGGGCCCGGCGGCCGCGACCACCGCGCCCGCCCCGGCCACGTCCGCACCCTCCACCCCCGCGGCCACCGCCCCGGCCCCGACCGCCTCCGCCGCCACCCCGAGCGCTCCGGCCGCCCCCGTCGCGGAGAACACCCCCGCGACCGGTTCCATGGCGCACACCGGCTCCGACTCCCACACCGCCCTGTACGCCGGTCTGGCCGCCGCCCTCGTCGTAGTCGGCGGCGCGGCCGCCTGGTTCGCCCGCCGTCGGCGCACCGTCCGCGGCTAGGCCGTCGCTTTCGGATCTAGTCGGCCCGTACGACGCCCGAAGGGGCCCGGTCCACGCAGTGCGTGGGCCGGGCCCCTTCGGCGTTGCTCACCTCGCCGCGTAGTCGATGCTCTCCGCGTCGAACGGCCAGACCTCGGCGAGCCAGCGCGCGACGGTCTCGTACACCGTCTTGTCGAAGGCGACCCGGTCGCCGCGCACCCAGGAGGTCACGTGGACGCGCTCCGGCTCCTCCCTCGCCGGGTAGATGTAGAGGCACCCGATGACCTCGCCCGTACCGTCCCGCTCGCCGTCCAGGACGCTGTACGTGAATCCGCGCCGCTCGGCGAAGTCCGCTGCGTGGCGCACCAGGTCGGCCAGGTTGGATTCGGGGCTCATCCCCTCCTCCGGCGGCCAGTCCCCCAGGAAGCCGGGCGTCGCGCGCACGTGGTCGATGCTCCCGCTCCAGGCGGCGAGGTCCCCCTCGTTGTGCTCGGGCCCGAGGGGCTCCAGCCGGAAGCCCTCCCCGACGAGCCGGACGGGCACCTCGAACACCTCGGCCGGCGGTACGAAGCTCTGCTGATCGCTACTCATGCCGCGACCCTACGCAAGCGCTCCCCGGCTCCCCACGGAGTTTCGGGCCGCCGCGGCCAGCCGGAGCAGCTCGTCGACGGACCACTGGTCGTAGATGTGCTCCCCGTACTTTGCGGCCACCACCCTGCCGTCCGGCCCGATCAGCAGGTCGGCGGGCAGCCCGAGCCGCCCGCCCGGCTGTCGCGGTGCCGGGAGCCGTTCCCGGCCGCGCACCACTTCGGCCGCCGACCGGGCGATCGCCCACAGCACCGGGCCCCAGGCGCGCGGGTCCAGCAGGGAGCGCGGGGAGGACTCGACGCCGAACTCCCGGTACAGCCGCTGCCGTGGATCGGCGACGACGGCGAAGGGGAAGTCGGCGGTGTGCGGGCGCAGTTCCTCGGCGGAGGAGTGGAAGAGCACGACCTCCCGGATCCCGGCGGCCTCGATCTCGGCGTGGCGCCGGACGACGGAGCGCAGGTGGAGGTGGCAGACGGGACAGCCGGCGAAACGCCGGAACTGGAGATGGACGAGCCGCTGCGGATCGGGGACGGGGACGGGGACGGGGACGCCCTCTGTGGCGACGGGCGTGACGGCCGTGACGGGCGTGAGCAGGCGTGCGGGTACGACGGAACCGGGTTCGAGCATGGGAGGCCCTTCCTCGACAGGCGTAGGCGTATGTCGTACGCCTACCTCCCCAGCGTAGGCGTATGCCGTACGCTGTCAACCGTCATGCCGCGCCCCCGCTCGCACACCCCGGACCAGCTGGCCGCCGCCGCCCTCGCCGTCATCGACCGCGACGGACTCGCCGGCCTCTCCATGCGCGCCGTCGCCACCGAGCTGGGCACCAGCCCCATGGCCCTGTACCGCTACGTCCCGGGCCGCGAGGAACTCGAAGCGCTCGTCGTGGAACTCCTCCTCAGCGCCGTCGACACCACCCCGCCGCCCCCCGGGCCCTGGCCCGGCCGGATCACGGTCCTGGCCCGCCGCCTGCGCGACACCATGGGCGCCCACCCGGAGGTCCTGCCGCTCTCCCTGACGCACCGGCACCGCTCGCCCAGCGGGCTGCGCTGGTCGGAAACCGTGCTCGGCGTCCTCACCGAGGCCGGCATCGAGGCCGAGGCGCGGGTGCTCGCGCTGCGCGCGCTCATCTCCTACGTGCTCGGCGCCACGCAGCTGGAACACCTCGGCCCGCTGTCCGGCCCCGGAACCACCGCCATCGCCGATCTCCCCCCGGACGAGTTCCCGTACATGACGGCCACCGCCCGCGACGCCCGCACGATCACCCCGGACCGGGAGTTCGAGGGCGGCCTGGAGCTGCTCCTGCGCGGCCTGGCATGATCCGCCGGTGACCAACGCAGCCACCGCTCCCGTCCCGTCCATCCCGCCCGTCTCGCCCGTCCCGCCCGTTGCGGCCCGCCGGTTCGTCCTGTTCGACGTCGACGGCACCCTCGTCGACGCCGTCGCCAACCAGCGCCGGGTCTGGGCCACCTGGGCCGCCCGCCACGGGCTGGACCCGGACGCGGTGTACGCCGTGGCCCTGCGCACCCGCCCGATGGAAACCTTCGCGGCCGTCGCCCCGGACCAGGACCCGCACGCCTGCCTGGCCGCGCTGCACGAGCTGGAGGACGAGGACGTCCGCTCCGGCAACTACGCCGCCTTCGACGGCGCCGCCGGACTGCTGTCCGCCCTGTCCGCCGGGAGCTGGGGCCTGGTCACCTCCAACTACGAGCACCGGGTGCGCGGCCGCTTCGACCGCACCGGCCTGCCCGTGCCGCAGGTCCTCGTGGACGCCGCCGCCGTCACCGAGGGCAAGCCCTCACCGGTCCCGTACCTGCGGGGCGCGGCCCTCCTCGGCGCCGACCCCGCCCACTGCCTGGTCATCGAGGACGCCCCCTCGGGGGTCCGGTCGGGCCTCGCGGCGGGCATGACGGTCTGGACGGTCAACACCCCCGCACCCCACCCCGAGGCCCACCGCCACTTCCCCACCCTGCGCGAGGCCGCCCCCGAGATCCTCGCCTTCGCCACCGGAGGGTCCCCGTCGGTGCTCCGAGCGCCATGTTCCTGAACATGCGGGGATGCGGCACACTGGAGGTTTGGCCAGAGTGAAACGGGGCGCTGCGTGTGAATGGTCCACTGATCGTCCAGAGTGACAAAACGCTCCTCCTCGAGATCGACCACGAGCTCTCCGCGGCCGCGCGGCGGGCCATCGCGCCCTTCGCCGAGCTGGAGCGTGCTCCCGAGCACATCCACACGTACCGGATCACGCCCCTCGGGCTCTGGAACGCGCGCGCCGCCGGGCACGACGCCGAGCAGGTCGTCGACGCGCTCGTGGAGTTCTCCCGCTACCCCGTGCCGCACGCCCTGCTCGTCGACGTCGCCGAGACCATGGCCCGGTACGGCCGGCTCACCCTCTCCAAGCACCCCGTCCACGGGCTGGTCCTCACCAGCACCGACCGGCCGGTGCTGGAGGAGATCCTGCGGTCGAAGCGGGTCGCCCCGCTGGTCGGCGCGCGCCTCGACGCCGACACCGTCGCCGTGCACCCCTCCGAGCGCGGACAGATCAAGCAGACCCTGCTCAAGCTGGGCTGGCCCGCCGAGGACCTCGCCGGGTACGTGGACGGCGAAGCGCACCCGATCGAGCTCGACGAAACCGGCTGGGCGCTGCGCCCGTACCAGCAGCAGGCCGTCGAGGGCTTCTGGCACGGCGGCTCCGGCGTGGTCGTGCTGCCCTGCGGCGCCGGCAAGACGCTGGTCGGCGCCGGGGCGATGGCCAAGGCCAAGGCGACCACGCTGATCCTCGTCACGAACACCGTCTCCGCCCGCCAGTGGAAGCACGAGCTGATCAAGCGGACCTCGCTGACGGAGGAGGAGATCGGCGAGTACTCCGGTACGCGCAAGGAGATCCGGCCCGTCACGATCGCCACGTACCAGGTCCTCACGACGAAGCGGAAGGGCATCTACCCGCACCTGGAGCTCTTCGACTCCCGGGACTGGGGTCTGATCCTCTACGACGAGGTGCACCTGCTGCCGGCCCCGGTGTTCAAGTTCACCGCGGACCTGCAGGCGCGCCGCCGCCTCGGGCTGACGGCGACGCTGGTGCGCGAGGACGGCCGCGAGTCGGACGTGTTCTCGCTGATCGGGCCCAAGCGGTTCGACGCCCCGTGGAAGGAGATCGAGGCGCAGGGCTACATCGCGCCCGCCGACTGCGTCGAGGTACGGGTCAATCTGACCGAGTCGGAGCGCCTCGCCTACGCGACCGCCGAGACGGAGGAGAAGTACCGCTTCTGCGCGACCACCGCCACCAAGCGGAAGGTCACCGAGGCGCTGGTGCGCAAGCACGCGGGCGAGCAGACCCTGGTCATCGGGCAGTACATCGACCAGCTCGACGAGCTCGGCGAGCACCTCGACGCGCCCGTCATCAAGGGCGAGACCTCCAACGCGCAGCGCGAGAAGCTCTTCAACGCCTTCCGCGAGGGCGAGATCAGCGTGCTGGTCGTCTCCAAGGTCGCGAACTTCTCCATCGACCTGCCCGAGGCCACGGTCGCCATCCAGGTGTCCGGCACCTTCGGCTCCCGCCAGGAGGAGGCCCAGCGCCTCGGCCGCGTGCTGCGCCCGAAGGCGGACGGCCACGAGGCGCGCTTCTACTCGGTCGTCGCGCGCGACACCATCGACCAGGACTTCGCCGCGCACCGCCAGCGCTTCCTGGCCGAACAGGGCTACGCCTACCGGATCATGGACGCCGACGAGCTGCTGGCTGACGGCTGACGGACGGGGCGGCCGTCCCGCCGCCCGGAGCGCGACCGCAGGCGCAGGAGCGCGGCGAGCAGGGCCGTGAGCAGCGGGACGGCCCAGACCCACAGGTGGGGCCAGCCCAGCAGGAGCGAGCGGCCGCCCGTGGGCGGGTGCCGGGACCAGAACTCCGCGGAGGCCCCGGGCAGGACCAGCAGCCCGAGCAGGCCGCTGCCCGCGAAGGCGCCCAGGGCGGTCAGCCCGGCCCGGATGCGGCCGGTCAGCAGGAGGTACGGGATCAGCAGCACCGGGGTCAGGGTGATCCCGGCGGCCGTGCCCAGCGCGAAGCCCTTGCCGAGCGCGCCGCGCGGCCGGTGCAGGTCCCACAGGACCAGGCAGGCCAGGGCCAGGGCGATCTGCCCGGACAGCGGGCTCTGGAACAGCGGCTCCAGCCACAGCCCGGCGACGGTGGCGGCCAGTACGGCGCCCGGCCGGGCCCGCAGTCCCGTCAGCCGGCACGACAGCAGGATCAGCAGGGCGAACAGCCCCGCACTGCCCCCCACCAGGACGGCCTTCAGTACGCCGGTCGGCAGCCAGGCGGCCGGGGCGAAGAGGATGGCCGCGAACGGCGGATACCCGGCGGGCGGGCTCCACTCGGCGGCGGAGAGGCCGGGGGCGAGGGCATCGGCCACCGGGATGCGCAGGGCGACGCAGAGTACGCCGAGCACGAGCAGCAGGCCCGCGAGCAGCACACCGGCGCGGGGCGACGGAGAGCGGCTGGGCTCGGAACTCCGGGTCACGGCGCGACCCTAGTGGATCAACGCCCCGGTCCTCGCGCGCGGGCGCCTCAGCGGCGTATGACGCCCGCGTCCTCGGCGTATTCACCGAGGACGACGACGCTCACGGCGGTCGCCGCGAAGACCTTGGCGGCGCGCAGGACGCTGCCGGCGCTGTGGCGGGGGCGGCGGGCGTCGGAGGAGGCGGTGGCGCCGCGAGGGCGGCGACCCTGGACCGGGGTGTAGGTTGCGGTGCTCATGTATCCATGGTCGGTTTTCGACCGGCTTGTCACATCGCTCTGAGGGCTGAACCTCCAGCTCTCCGGCATCCTCCTCCCGGCCCATGCCGCCCCCTACGGGCTCTGCCCGAAGGAGGACACGGCCCGAACAACCCCCGTACGGGGCCACCCTGCCAAAGGACTTTCGGCCCCTCTAAATCCATTCGCGCAACGCCGCCGCGATGACTAGAATCTCCGCTCTTGCCGCCTCCCGCCGCGTCACCGGGAGCGCCGCCCGCCGCTCGGAAACCGGCGGGCCCGTCCGCCCGCATCACGCAGGTCCTCAGCAGATGGAGGCAGTTCCGTGCCCGCGCACGCCCACGTCACCGACCCCGCCGACGCACCCGCCGCCACCGACCCCCTGGGCCGCGAACGGGCCCACCTCGCCGCCTCCCGCTCCGCGCTCCGCGCGATGCGCGAGGACGTGGAGAACCTCGACATCCGCGACGTCACCGCGAACTGGGTCAACGCGGTCGTCCTCCAGGCCCAGATCGACGACCGGATCAAGGCCCTCGCCGACCTCGCCCACACCCCCCTCTTCTTCGGCCGCCTCAACTACCTGCACGCACCCGGCGCGGAGCTCGCCGAGGGCGCGGAGGGCGAGCAGTTCTACATCGGCCGCCGCCACGTCCACGACGCCGGCGGCGACCCCATGGTCATCGACTGGCGCGCGCCCGTCTCCCAGCCCTTCTACCGGGCCTCCAAGAACGACCCGCAGGACATCGGGCTGCGCCGCCGCTTCGGTTACACCGGCGGCGAGCTGACCGCGTACGAGGACGAGCACCTCTCCGACCCCGCCGAGGCGGCGGCCGTCAGCAAGCTGCTCCAGCAGGAGATCGAGCGCCCGCGCGTGGGTCCCATGCGCGACATCGTGGCGACGATCCAGCCCGAGCAGGACGAGATCGTCCGCTCCGGCCTGTCGGGCTCCGTCTGCGTCCAGGGCGGTCCCGGCACCGGAAAGACGGCCGTCGGCCTGCACCGTGTCGCGTACCTCCTCTACGCGCACCGCGACCGCCTCGCCCGTACCGGCACCCTGGTCATCGGGCCGAACCGTTCCTTCCTGCACTACATCGAGCAGGTCCTGCCCGCCCTCGGCGAGCTGGAGGTCAAGCAGGCCACCGTCGACGACCTGGTCGCCCGCGCGGACCTGGAGGTACGCGGCGCGGACGCCGCCGAAACCGCCGTGATCAAGGGCGACGCCAGGATGGCGGAAGTACTGCGCCGCGCCGTCCACTCACACGTCTCGGAGCCCGTCGAACCGCTCATGGTGGTCCGCGGCTCGCGCCGCTGGCGGGTACCCGCCTACGAGATCGCCGAGATCGTCGCCGAACTCCAGAACCGCGACATCCGCTACGGCGCCGCCCGCGACGCCCTCCCCCAGCGCATCGCGCACACGGTCCTCGTCCGCATGGAACAGGCGGGCGAAGCCCCGGACGACCGGGTCCAGGACGCGGTGGCGCGCAATCCCGCCGTAAAGGCCGTGGTCAAGGCGGTGTGGCCGCTGGTGGAACCGGCCAAGCTGGTCCTGCGCCTCCTCTCCGACCCCGACTTCCTCGCGGCCCACGCGGACGGGATCCTGTCGGCGGCGGAACAGCACCTCCTCCTCTGGGCCAAACCCGCGCGCAGCGTGAAGTCGGTGAAATGGTCCGCGGCGGACCTGGTCCTCATCGACGAGACCACGGACCTGGTCGAGCGGACGCACTCCCTCGGCCACGTCGTCATCGACGAGGCGCAGGACCTGTCCCCCATGCAGTACCGGGCGGTCGGCCGCCGCTGCACGACCGGCTCGGCGACCGTCCTCGGCGACCTCGCCCAGGGCACGACCCCCTGGGCCACGCGGAGCTGGGACGAGGCGCTGGGGCACCTGGGCAAGCCCGGCGCGGTCCTGGAGGAACTGACGGCGGGCTTCCGCGTGCCGCGCGAGGTGATCGCCTACGCCTCGCGGCTGCTGCCGGCGATCTCGCCCGGCCTGTCCCCCGTCTCCTCGGTCCGCGAGACCCCCGGCTCACTGATCGTCTCGGAGGTCCCCTCCGACCTCCCGTCGGCGGTGATCGCGGCCTGCCGGGCGTCCCTCGCCCACGAGGGGTCGATCGGCCTGATCGCGGCGGACGCACGCATCCCGGAGCTCGGCGAAGCCCTGCTGGCGGCGGGCCTGCCCTACCTCTCGCCCGGCGAGGAGACCACTGCGGAGTCCCGCCTGACGCTGGTGCCGGCGTCCCTCGCCAAGGGTCTGGAGTACGACTACGTCGTCCTCCACGAGCCGGCGGAGGTCGTCGCGGGCGAGCCCGACGAACGCACCGGCCTGCGCCGCCTCTACGTCTGCCTCACCCGAGCCGTCTCCGGCCTCACCGTCCTCCACACCACCCCCCTCCCAGAGGCCCTGGCCCCCTGACCGAGGTCCCGCGCAGCACCCTCACCGCTGCGCGGGGCGAAGTCCCCGCAGCACCCCTTGCCGCTGCGCGGGGCGAAGTTCCCCGCAGCACCCCTTGCCGCTGCGCGGAGCGAAGTCCCCTACCCGCCCTTCGCCCGTTCCCCGGGCTCTGCCCGGACCCCGGGGGTCACACCCCGGCAGGGGGGAAGGATGGCGACCGG
>NZ_JBHXKA010000210.1:0-9049 GCF_042722885.1 Streptomyces sp. NPDC058401 | reverse complement strand
GGATATACCCAGCCCCTCCGGCGTTTGAGGAGCGGGGTCCGGGGGCTGGCCCCCGGGGAACGGGCGAAGGGTGGGTAGGGGACTCTGCACCGCGCAGCGGGAGGTCAGAGCAGGGTTGCGCCCGGGGCCGGGCCGGTGGCCAGGTGGGTGCTGCGGCAGGTGTCGGAGGCTGCCAGGGCAGCGGACACCTTTGCGGCGGATTCCGCGTCGCGGACGAGGAAGGCCGTGGTGGGGCCGGAGCCGGAGACCAGCGCCGCGAGGGCTCCGGCATCGGCCCCCGCCGCGAGGGTGTCCGCGAGGGAGGGCCGCAGCGAGAGGGCCGCGGGCTGGAGCCCGTTGGCCAGGGTGGCGGCCAGCGCGTCCGGGTCGCCGGAGGCGAGGGCCGCGAGGAGGGCCGGGGAGGCCTGCGGGGCGGGGACCGATGTCCCGGCGGTGAGCCGGTCGAACTCGCGGAACACCGCCGGGGTGGAGAGGCCTCCGTCGGCCACCGCGAACACCCAGTGGAAGGTGCCGGCCGCGACCGGGGTCAGGATCTCCCCGCGCCCGACCCCCAGCGCCGCCCCGCCGACCAGGCTGAACGGCACGTCGCTGCCCAGTTCCGCGCAGAGGGCGAGGAGGTCCTCGGCCGGGGTCTTCAGTCCCCAGAGGGCGTCGCAGGCGAGGAGGGCTGCCGCCCCGTCGGCGCTGCCGCCGGCCATGCCGCCCGCCACCGGGATCCGCTTCTCGATGTGCAGGTGCACGTCGGGTGCGATGCCCGCCCGCTCCGCGAGGATCTCCGCCGCCCGGGCCACGAGGTTGGTGCGGTCCAGCGGCACCTTGTCGGCGTCCGGGCCGGCGCAGGTCACGGTGAGTGCGGCGGCCGGGGTCGCGGTGACCTCGTCGTAGAGGGAGACCGCGAGGAAGACGTTGGCGAGGTCGTGGAAGCCGTCCGGGCGGGCCGCGCCCACCGCCAGCTGGACGTTGACCTTCGCGGGGGCCCGTACGGTGACCGACTGGCTCACAGCGCGGGCCTCTCCGCGGCGGGCTTGTGCTCGGCGATCGCCGCGAACTCCTCGACGGTGAGGGATTCGCCGCGGGCCTGCGGGGAGACCCCGGCGGCGACCAGCGCCGCCTCGGCGCCCGCGGCCGACCCGGCCCAGCCGGACAGCGCCGCGCGCAGCGTCTTGCGGCGCTGGGCGAAGGCCGCGTCGACGACGGCGAAGACCTCGGCCTTGGTCGCGGTGGTCTTGACCGGCTCGGCCCGGCGGACCAGGGAGACGAGCCCGGAGTCGACGTTCGGTGCGGGCCAGAAGACCTTGCGGCCGATGGCGCCGGCCCGCTTGACGTCCGCGTACCAGTTGGCCTTGACGGAGGGGACTCCGTAGACCTTGTTGCCGGGCTCGGCGGCCAGCCGGTCGGCGACCTCGGCCTGCACCATGACCAGGGTCCGCTCGATGCTGGGGAAGCGGTCGAGCATGGTGAGCAGGACCGGCACGGCCACGTTGTAGGGGAGGTTCGCGACGAGCGCGGTCGGCGGCGGCCCGGGCAGCTCCTTGACCAGCATGGCGTCGGAGTGGACGAGCGTGAAGCGGTCCTTGCGCTGCGGCATCCGCGCTTCGATGGTGGCGGGCAGCGCGGCGGCCAGGATGTCGTCGATCTCGACGGCGACGACCCGGTCTGCGGCCTCCAGCAGTGCCAGCGTCAGCGAGCCCAGTCCGGGCCCGACCTCGACGACCACGTCGTCAGGCCGGACTTCGGCGGTGCGCACGATGCGGCGCACGGTGTTGGCGTCGATGACGAAGTTCTGGCCCTTCTGCTTCGTCGGCCGTACGCCGAGTACGGCGGCCAGCTCCCGGATGTCGGCCGCGCCGAGGAGGGCGGACGTTTCGGGGGTGGCGGTCTCGGGCTGGGCGGTCTCCGGAGCGGAGGATTCGGGCTGCTGCTCTGCGGTGCTCACCGATAAAGGGTACGGCCGCAGTGTGGCCAGGGACTCGCCCCCCGCTGGACGTAGAGCTTCTTGGCGCGGTACGTCTGTTCCGGGCCCGGAGCGTCCTGCGGGCGGCCGCTGCCGCCGAGGGCCTGCCAGGTCTGTACGTCGAACTGGTAGAGGCCCCCGTACGTCCCCGAGGGGTCGGTGGCACCGGCCCGGCCGCCCGACTCGCAGCGGGCCAGCGCGCCCCAGTCGAGGCCGTCCGCGCCCTGGACGGAGGCGGGCAGCTGCTTGGTGCCGACCTTGACGAGCTGGCTGACGGGCTCGCGGACGGTCTCCTCGGCGATCCGGCGGGGTTTTTGCCGGACGCCGTTGACGGTGCGCAGGCCGTACGTGACCCTGCGCGCTCCGGGCCGCCCCGAGCGTTCGACGACTTCGGTTCCGGCGAAGAGGGCGGGGTCCTTGACCCGCTCGGTCGCGTACGGGATGCGTTCCTCGCGGATCTCGCGGGTGCCGCTGATGCGGAGCACGGTGACGGTCTGGCCGTCGCGCGGGAAGGAGCCGGCGGGCACGGAGGTGGCGTCCTGGCCGTGGAGGGTGATCCCGGCTTCGTCGAGGGCCTCCTGCACGGTGGCGGCGTTGGTGCGGATGGTCCGCTCGCGGCCGTCGGCCATGAAGGTGATGCTGCGTTCGGTGCGGACGGCGAGGGTCAGGCCGGTCCGGGGGACGGGGGCGGTGCGGGGGGCGGAGAGGTAGGCGCCCTCGGCGCGGATGCCGAACTGGCGCAGTGCGCCCTCCACGGTGCGGGCGGTGGTCCACACCTCGCGCCGCTGTCCGTCGAGGGTCAGGCTCATCGGGCGGCCGTAGCGCAGGACGATCTCGTCCCCGTCGTCGAGGACCTCCGCCCCGGCGGGGGCGACGAGGTCGTGGGGGCCGATGCCCAGTCCTTCGGCGGCGAGCAGCTCGTCGACGTCGTCGGCGAAGGTGTGCAGGGTGCGCGGGACTCCGTCGACGGTGAGCCGTACGGACTTGTCGGCGGCGACGAAGGCGGTGGTGCCGCCCGCGAGGAACGCGACGACCAGGGCCTGCGGCACGATGCGCCGCCAGGTGTCGCGGGGGGCGGGGGCCGCGCCGCGGCGCCGCCGGGGCGCGGGGGCCGGGGCGGTACCGATGCCGGTGCCGGTTCCGGTGTCCGGGGCGGCCGGTGCGGGCACCGTGCCGAGGCCGCCCCGGCGCCGTCCGGTCCCCGCGGGGGCCGCTCCGGCCGGGGCGGGGGCGGTGTCCGGGGCCGCCGCCGGTGCGGTGCGGCGCCGGCGGCCGGTGGCGGGCGGCTCCGGCTCGGGGGCGGGACCCGGTGCGGGACCGGCGGGGGCGGGGGTCCGGCCGCGCGCCCGGCGGCCCGCCCCGGGCTCGGCGGCGGTCCGCCGCCGCCCGCCGCCCCGGGGCGCGGGCACCGCGGGCTCGGGGTCCGGGTACGGGTCCTCGTGCGCCCCCGGGTCCGGATAGGGGTCCGGGTACCGGTCCGCGTACGGATCCGCCAGGTCCCCGTCCGTGCCCGGGGCGGGGAACGGGTCCGGGCCGGGGCCCGGTTCCGCGGTCGGGTCCGGGGCCGTGGCCCAGGGATCGCGTCCACCGGCCGGCCAGGCCACATCGCTCATCGCGCTCGCTCCACTGGTCCGTCCGGCTGCTTCGGGCACGGCACCCTAGCGGAGCGTCCGTCACGCTACAAAGCGGAACGGATACGGAACGTGGCGAACGGGTGAGGGGACGAGAGGGTGCGGAGGAGGGGCTCAGTAGGCGAAGGCGCGGGCCGTGTTGGCGGCCAGTGCGGTCGCCATGGCGTCCTCGTCTATGCCGCGGACCGCGGCCATGGCCCGTACGGTCAGCGGAATGAGGTACGGCGCGTTCGGCCGCCCGCGGTACGGGGCCGGGGTCAGGTACGGGGCGTCCGTCTCCACGAGCACCAGTTCCAGCGGGGCCACCGCCAGGGCCTCGCGCAGCGGCGCCGCGTTCTTGAAGGTGACGGTCCCGGCGAAGGACATGTAGTAGCCGGCAGCGGCGCACTCCCGGGCCATCTCCGCGTCTCCGGAGTAGCAGTGGAAGACGGTCCGCTCGGGGGCGCCCTCCTCGCGCAGGACGCGCAGCACGTCCGCGTGCGCCTCGCGGTCGTGGATGACCAGGGCCTTGCCCTGTCGTTTGGCGATCTCGATGTGCGCGCGGAAGGAACGCTCCTGCGCGGCCATGCCCTCCGGGCCGGTCCGGAAGTAGTCGAGTCCGGTCTCGCCGACCGCCTTCACGTGCGCGAGGGCGGCCAGGGCCTCGATCTCGGCGAGCGCGTCGTCGAGCGCGGCCTCGCCGCCGCCCGTCCGGGCGCCCTGCCGCGACCAGCCGTCGGGATCCCCGTGCACGATCCGGGGGGCTTCGTTGGGGTGCAGGGCCACGGCCGCGTGGACGTTCTCGTACGCGGCGGCGGTCTCGGCGGCCCAGCGGGAGCCCTTCACGTCGCAGCCCACCTGGACGACGGTGGTCACCCCGACGGAGGCGGCCTTGGCGAGGCCCTCCTCGACAGTGCCGGACTGCATGTCCAGGTGGGTGTGGGAGTCCGCGACCGCCACCCGGAGCGGTTCGGGCAGCGGGGGCGGTGCGTCGTTCGGCGTGCTACGGCTCATACGGCCGATCTTATGACCGGCGGAAGAACCCCAGCAGCCGGGCCATCAGCCCGGGCCGTTCCACCGGGACCGGCCCGGGGGCCTCGTGCAGGGCGGCCTTGCGCGGCTTCGGTGCCTTCGGGGCTTTCGGCGTCCTGGCGGTGTACCCGGCGGGCACGGGTCCTGCGATCCCCGGGGCCGCGCGGTGGTGGTAGAGCTGGTCGAGCATGCCCATGACCGACTTGACCTGGCCCTCCCGCATGATCCGCACCACGTGGCCGCCGCAGTTGTGGCAGGTCGGGTTGGACAGCGGGGAGGGGACCCGCTCGCCGTCGGCCGTGTAGACGATGAACGGCATGCCCCTGCCGTCGGTGTGGTGCTCTATCTCGTAGCCCTGCTCCCAGCCGTAGCCGCACTTCATGCAGGCGAAGGAGTAGGCCTCGTGCACGGTCGGCACGGATGCGGGAGCGGTCCCCGTCACGGCCGTGGCGGCCGGCGCGGCGACGGCCGAGGCGACGGGTCCGGCCGGTTGGGGGAGGGGACGGGGTTCGGCGATCTCACTCATGCCAGCTCCTCTTGTTCCACTGCTGCCATTGCCAGTGGACGCCTCTTCGGGCGGGAGCGCATCAGGCCCTGTCCAGTGTTGGACGGTCCTTGGGCGAGTCATGCCCAAAGCGCCCGGTGCGCGGTCTGAGCTTTGCTTTTCAGGTTAGCTCTTTACCGACTCACGGCGACTTTTGTGCCGCGTTCTTTGCCGCCACCACCGCGTCGAACACCTCGCGCTTGGGTACCCCGGCCTCGGCGGCGACCGCCGCGATGGCCTCCTTGCGCCGCTCCCCCGCCTCCTCGCGCACCCGTACCCGGTTCACCAGTTCCTCGGCGTCGACATCGCCGGGGGCCGCGGCCGGGGCGCCCTCGACGACCACGGTGATCTCCCCGCGCACGCCTTCGGCGGCCCAGGCGGCCAGCTCGCCGAGCCCGCCGCGCTTGACCTCCTCGTAGGTCTTGGTCAGCTCGCGGCAGACGGCGGCGCGCCGGTCGGCGCCGAAGACCTCGGCCATGGCGGCCAGGGTGTCGTCGAGCCGGTGCGGGGCCTCGAAGTAGACGAGGGTGCGGCGTTCGGCGGCCAGCTCGCGGAGCTTGCTCAGGCGCTCGCCTGCCTTGCGGGGCAGGAAGCCCTCGAAGCAGAAGCGGTCGACCGGCAGCCCGGAGAGGGCGAGCGCGGTGAGCACGGCGGACGGTCCGGGGACGGCCGTGACCTTGATGTCCTTCTCCACGGCGGCGGCGACCAGCCGGTAGCCGGGGTCGGAGACGGAGGGCATCCCGGCGTCCGTCACCAGGAGCACCCGCTTGCCGGCCTCCAGGGCCTCCACCAGTTCGGGGGTGCGCGCGGACTCGTTGCCCTCGAAGTACGACAGGACCCGGCCGGTGGTGAACACGCCGAGCCCCTGAGTCAGCCTGCGCAGCCGCCGGGTGTCCTCGGCGGCGATCACGTCGGCCCGCTCCAGCTCTGAGGCGAGCCGCGGCGGGGCGTCGGCCAGGTCCCCGATGGGGGTCCCGGCGAGGACGAGGACGCCCGCCCCCGGTGCGTGGGAGGGGGCCGGGGAGGGGGCTTCGGCGGTGCGGGGCTGCTCAGTGGTCACCGCCCCATCCTCTCAGCCGCCCCAACCGCCGCGCCCCACACTCCCGTCCCCCTGGGTCCGGCACGGGGTCGTTCCCTACGATGTGCCGGTGACCAGTACCGCGACGCCGCCGCCCAGCCCTGCGGGGGCCCCGCCCGCCACCGAGGCCGGGCCCGGCCCGGACCCCGCCGACCAGCCGTCCGCCTGGCTGCGCCGCCTGCGCGGCTTCGGCTACGCCCCGCCCGCCGGGGCGAAGCGGCAGTCGGACGTCGGCACCCGCCTGGTGCCCCCGTACGCGCGGCCGTCCGCGCAGCTGTGGGCGCAGATCGGCATCGGGCCGGCCGCGGCGGTGCGCTGGGAGCGGGTGCTGGCCTGGGCCGGGCCGCTGCTGGTGGCGCTGGTCGCCGGGGTGCTGCGGTTCGCCCACCTGGGCACCCCGAAGGCGGTGATATTCGACGAGACGTACTACGCCAAGGACGCCTGGGCCACGATCAAGCAGGGCTACGAGGCGAGCTGGCCCAAGGACATCGACAAGTCGGTCCTCGCCAACCCCGACGGGGTCCCGCTCCCGCTGGACCCGGGCTACGTCGTGCACCCGCCGGTCGGCAAATGGGTGATCGGGCTCGGCGAGTGGATGTTCGGCTTCGACCCGTTCGGCTGGCGGTTCATGACCGCAGTGCTCGGCACCCTGTCCGTGCTGATGCTGTGCCGCATCGGCCGGCGGCTGTTCCGCTCCACCTTCCTGGGCTGCCTGGCCGGCCTGCTGCTGGCCGTGGACGGCCTGCACCTGGTGATGAGCCGGACCGCGCTGCTCGACCTGGTGCTGATGTTCTTCGTGCTGGGCGCCTTCGGAGCACTGGTCATCGACCGGGACAAGGCGCGGGCCCGGCTCGCGGCGGCGCTCCCGGTGGACGAGGAGGGGCGGACCCGGCCGGACGCCCGGATCGCGGAGACGCTGAAGCTGGGCTGGCGCCCGTACCGGCTGCTGGCCGGGGTCAGCCTGGGCCTGGCCTTCGGTACGAAGTGGAACGGCCTGATCGTGCTCGCCTTCTTCGGCGTGCTGACCGTGCTGTGGGACGCGGCCGCCCGCCGCACCGCGGGCGCCGGCGCCCCGTACGCGGCGATGCTGCGCCGCGACAGCCGGCCCGCCTTCCTCTCCCTGGTCCCCGTGGCGATCTCCGTCTACGTGGCCTCGTGGCTCGGCTGGATCCTCTCCCCCGACAACGGCAAGGGCGGCTACTTCCGCGACTGGGCCGCCAAGAACGACCAGCACAGCTCGTGGTCCTTCCTCCCGGAGTGGCTGCGCAGCCTGTGGCACTACGAGACGGAGGTCTACAAGTTCCACGTGGGCCTGACCACCGGCCACACCTACGAGTCGAACCCGTGGAGCTGGCTGATCCTGGGCCGCCCGGTCTCCTACTTCTACGAGTCCCCCGCACCCGGCACCGACGGCTGCCCGGCGACGGAGACGGCCAAGTGCGCGCGCGAGGTACTGGCGCTCGGCACGCCGCTGCTGTGGTGGACGGGCTGCTTCGCGCTGCTGTACGTGCTGTGGCGCTGGTTCTTCCGCCGCGACTGGCGGGCGGGCGCGATCGCGTGCGCCCTCGGCGCGGGCCTGCTCCCCTGGTTCAACTACCAGGAGCGGACCATCTTCTTCTTCTACGCCGTGGTCTTCGTCCCGTACCTGTGCCTGGCGGTGGCCATGATGATCGGCGCCCTGCTGGGCCCGGCCGGCTCCTCGGAACGCCGCCGCGCCGTGGGCGCGGTGGCGGCGGGCGTCCTGGTGCTCCTGATCGTGTGGAATTTCATCTACTTCTGGCCCATCTACACCGGCCAGTCCATCCCGATGGATTCCTGGCAGAACCGCATGTGGCTGGACACCTGGGTCTAGCGGGACCGCTGCGAGTCCGGTTGTCCCGTGCGCACAGCGCAACCAAACCCCTGAAGCGTTTGTCTGTTCGACGTAAGGTCTACTCCATGGGCCACTTGAACACGTTCAGTGTTCAAGGGCCGGGGTCGGGGCACACGGGAACGGGACGGGGACGGGACATGAACGGGGCTGCAAAGGGGGCCGCCGTCGGCGGAGCCTTCCTGGCGATGCTGGGCGGGGCCGTGTACGGGGTGTACTCGCTGGTGGGGGACACCGGTGACGACGACGCCAAGAGCGCGAGCACGAGCGCGACCGGCCCGGCGGTGCCCGCCAAGGGCACCGGGCCGGTCAGCGACAAGGACGCCGCGGCGACCGCCCAGGCCTTCTTCGCCGCGTGGGCGGCCGGGGACGCCCGGGCCGGGGCCGATCTGACGAACAACCCGGCGGAGGCGCAGGGCGCCCTCGGGGAGTTCAAGACCAAGGCCTACGTGTCCAAGGTCGCGATCACCCCCGGCGCCCAGACCGGGACCACGGTGGCGTACTCCGTCGCGGCCGAGGTCACCTACGAGGGGGTCACCAAGCCCCTCGCCTACGAGTCCAAGCTGACCGTGGTCCGCGGCAACACCACCGGGCTGCCGCTCGTCGACTGGCAGCCCTCCGTGCTCCACCCGCAGCTCCAGAAGGGCGAGAAGCTGCGCGGCGGCGCGCCGGCCAACCCTCCGGTCAAGGCCGTCGACCGCAAGGGCCGGGAGCTGACGGCCGAGAAGTACCCCTCGCTGCGCCCGGTCCTCGACAGCCTGCGCAAGACGTACGGGGAGCGGCTGGGCGGCACGAGCGGCGCCGAGCTGTGGATCGAGCCGGTTGCCCAGGAGGCCCCCCGGCGGACCCTGCTCACGGTGATCGAGGGGAAGCCCGGGGAGATCGAGACCGTCCTGGACGCCGACGTCCAGGCGGCGGCCGAGCAGGCGGTGCTGAAGTTCCCGCAGGCTTCGGTGGTCGC
>NZ_JBHXKA010000209.1:0-9209 GCF_042722885.1 Streptomyces sp. NPDC058401 | reverse complement strand
TTTAAACAAACCTCAACCCCCCCCGCGGTGCCTGTTTTCCCTCGCTGGTTTTGTTGGGGCGGGGGGCCCCCGGGGTCCGCCGCGCCCGCCCCGGACCCGCTCCGCGCTGGTGCGCGGCAGCCGGCGTGCTCAGCCGACGCGCGTCAGCTTCTTGCCGATGCCGGGTGCGGTGAGGTCGCTCTGCAGCGCCACCGGCACCTTCACCTGGCTGGCACCCTCGCCGACGGTCAGCATGCCGATCTCCGAGCCCGCCTTGGCGGTCTGCGGGAGCTGGGTGGCTCCGTCAGCCAGCTTGACGGCGATGGTGAGGGTCGGCCAGCCGATCGCGTCCACGTCGGCGGTGGCCACGACCGGGACCCGGGTGCCGAGTCCGTCGTCCACGTAGCCGACGACGGAACCCTTCTTGACGACGGGCGCGGCCGTGAGCATCTTCTGCGTGGCCAGCATGATGTTCTTGCTCGCCGCGATCGCGGTGCCGAGGATCGGCACGCCGTGCTGGCCGAGGACCGCTCCGACGATCAGCTGGTTGGTCTTGCCGACCTTCTTCTCGGCGGCGAAGAGCAGGTTGCCGCCGGCCTTGGTCGTGGAGCCGGTCTTGATGCCGAGCGAGCCGTTGAACGGAACCAGGTCGTTGTAGTTCCGCCACTTCTTGCCCGTGGGGTCGACCCACTCCGCCTTCTTGGTGATCGCGATCAGCTCCGGCATCTCGACGATCTTGAGGCCGAGCTTGACCTGGTCCTCGGCGGTGCTGACCGTGGTCGCGTCCAGACCCGAGGGGTCCGTGTACGTGGTGTTGGTCATGCCGAGTTCCTTGGCGGTGTCGTTCATCTTCTTGACGAACGCCTCCTGCCCGCCGTCCCAGCGCGCGAGCAGGCGCGCGACGTTGTTGGCGGACGGGATCATGATCGCGTTGAGGGCGTCCTCCTGGGAGATCTTGTCGCCCTCCTTCAGGTTGTTGACCGTGGACTCGCCCTCGGTCTCCTTCTTGCCGTCCTCGACCGCCGTCTTGTCGACGGGGATCATCTGGCCCTTCTCCCCCTTCTTCATGGGGAAGTCCTTGAGGATGACGTAGGCGGTCATGGCCTTGGCGACACTGCCGATCGCCACGGGCTTCTGCTCGCCGAAGGTCCCGACGGGGCCGAGGCCGGCCGCGGCCATGTAGGCCTGGCCCTCCTTCGGCCACGGCAGGGCTGGGGCCCCGCCCTCGAAGGTGTACGAGGCGTTCGCGGTCATCTTCAGCGTCGGCTTGGGCAGCGGACGCACGAGCTGCACGACGGCGAGGATCACCGCGAGCAGCACCAGGATGGGCGCGTAGATCTTGAACCGGCGTACCGCGGTCCGGGCCGCGCTCGGCGGCGGGGGCGGGTTGTTGGTGAGGTCCGCCAGCATGTCGAGCGGCGGCTTCGGCGGCAGCGGCTGCTGCGTGGTGCGCTCCGGGGACTCCCGGTTCACGGGGGTCCGCACGCCGGGGTCGACCGGGGTCCGCACGCCGGGGTCCACCGGAGTCCGCACGCCGGGGGCGACCGGGGTCCGCAGCGGAGCCTGCGCGGCGGGGGGCGTGCCGGGCACGCCCGTGGCGGGGCGGGCGGGTGCGTCGTCGGTCCGCAGCGGTACGAAGGTGCTCGCCCGCTCCCCGCCGACGGCCCGCGGGGGCACGGGCCGGGCGGAGCCCTGCCCGGCGGAGCCGGGGGTGGCGGAGCCCTGTCCGGCGGAGCCCTGTCCGGCGGAGCCGGGGGTGGCGGGGTTGGCGGTGCCCTGCCCGGGGGTGGCCGGGTTGGCGGTGCCCTGCCCGGGGGTGGCCGGGTTGGCGGTGCCGGGCTTGATGGCCCGGAACACAGCCGTCCGCTCGCTGTCGACGGGCTCGTCGCCTGCGGGGGCGGCCGGGGCGGCCGGAGCCGGGGGCTTCACCGCCCGGAACACGGCGGTCCGCTCGCTGTCCTCCGCCACACCACCCTGACCGGACCCGGCCCCGGGCTTGACCGCCCGGAACACCGCAGTCCGCTCACTGTCGAGGGCCGCACCGGAGCCGGAGGCACCCGGAGCCCCGGAGGGGCTCTGGGCGCCCGGAGCACCAGAGGGAGCCTGCGCACCCGGACCCGCCGAAGTACCGGAGGCACCCGAGGGGGCCCGAGTGCCCGAAGACCCCGGTCCACCGGAAGCCGCCGGGCCGCCCTGGGCAGCCGGACCGCCCGGTGCGTCCGCGGACTGCCGGTTACCCGGAGCACCGGAAGCAGCCTGGCTGCCCCGCGCTGCCGGAGCACCCGGGGCCAGCGGAGCACCCGAGATGTCACCGGCCTGTCGGGCACCCGACGGAGCCGGGGCTGCCGAGGCCGCCTGGCCACCTTGCGTAGCCGCCGCGCCGAGAGTGCCGGCGGCCTGCCGGGCACCCGGAGCACCGGAAGCAGCCTGGCCGCGCTGGGCCGCCGGAGCGCCCGGGGCGTCCGTGGAAGGTCGGGTACCCGACGGAGCCGGGGCTGCCGAGGCCGCCTGGCCGCCCTGCGTAGCCGGAGCGCCCGGGGCGCCGGAAGCACCCTGGCCGCCTCGGGTCGTCGGAGCACCCGAGGCGTCCGCGGACGGTCGGGCACCCGACGAAGCCGGGGCTCCCGAGCCCGCCTGGCCGCCCTGCGCAGCCGGAGCGCCCGGGGCGTCCGTGGAAGGTCGGGTACCCGACGGAGCCGGGGCCGCCTGGCCGCCCTGCGTAGCCGTAGCACCCGAGGCGTCAGCGGACGGTCGGGCAGCCGGAGCACCGGTTACAGACTGGCCGCCCCGCGCCGCCGAAGCGCCTGGGACGTCCGTGGACGAAGATCCGGGGGCGCCGGGGGCCGGCCGGCCCGGGGCGTCCGAGGGGGACTGGGTGGCCGGGGCGGTCGTCGTGCGGAACGAGGCCGTGCGCTCGCTGTCGGCGGGTCCGGTGGTGGCGGGTACCTCGGCGGGTGCCGAAGCGGAATCCGCGGGGCGACCGGTGGTGGCCGGCGGCGTGACCGTGCGGAACACCGCGGTGCGCTCGCTCTCGACCGGATCGGCGCCGGACGCGGGCTCGCGGGCCGCGCCGGAGTCAGAACCGGAACCCGCGGGCAGGCCCGTACGGAACGACGCTGTGCGCTCGCTCCCGCCCCGTCCCGCGTCGGAGGCGGTCTCGCCGGAGGCGCGTCCCGCCCGGTCGGCGGCAGAAGCGGAACCCGAAGGCTGACCCGTACGGTCGCCCCCGACCAGCCCGGCAGCAGGCTCAGGCCGATTCGTAGCGGAACCGTCCACCCGGTCGGCATCGGCCGATGCCGACCCCGCGCCGAAGGCGGTCGTACGATCGCCACCTGCGGGCGCGGCCGAGCCGTCGGGTACAGAAGCGGAACCGGACGTGGACGAAGGCGTCGCGCCCCCGCCGTCGGCGGAAGCAGTTGCGGGCCGGTCGTCCGAGCCACCCGCGCGCCCGGAAGCGGAATCCTCGGAAGCAGTCGCCGGAGGCGTCACCGTGCGGAACACCGCGGTGCGCTCGCTCTCCACCGACGCGGCGGCGTTCCCGCCACCCCCGGACCCGGACCCGGACCCGGACCCGGAGGCCGCACCCGCGTCAGCCGCCTCCGCGGGCAGCGCTTCGAAGACCTCGGTCCGCGCACCCGGCGCACCCGGCGCGTCGGACGGTTCGTCCTCCGCCGTGGCCACCCACGCGGCCACCGCTTCCCGGAGCGGATCGCGCTCCGCGGACCCGTCCTCCGAGTCCCTCGGGCGGAACAGCGATGCCCTCGGGTCACGCCCCTCGGACGACTCCGTCGTCCCCGACGTTCCTTCATCAACCGACTTGTCGGGGGACTCGCCCGCCACCAGTTCCTCCTCGATCGCCTTCACGTCCGGCTGTCCGAATGTCTAACAGTGTCCCGTCTAGGGGGCATCGCCCCCGTGCTAGACGAGAACGACATAGCTGACGGTTCCCCCACAAAGCGGCCAGGCGCTCTCGACAGATGAATGTGAGAGGCGTCACCCTGTCACTCATCCACGCGGGGAGGCATGGATGGGCAAGAGCCGCAGAACGATTCCGGAGGAGCTTTTGCTGCTCGCCTTGGACCCGGCCACGGGTACCACGGCGCAGCCGCAGTCGCTCGACCTCGGCCTGGCCGGGGCACAGCTAGTGGAGCTGGCTCTGGCAGGACGGATAGCCCCTGATGGGGATCGTATCGCCGTGGTGATGCCACGGCCGACAGGAGATCCGACTCTGGACTCCGCACTGGAACTGCTGCGCAGGCGCGGCAGCCCGGTTCGGGCGGTCCACTGGATCGGCGGACCCCGACTGGGGCTCCGTCAGATTTACCTCGCTCACCTGGAGCGTTGCGGCATGGTCCATGCCGTCGCGGGCCAGATGTGCGGGGTGCTGCCGACGACTCGCTACCAAGCGACCGACACAGCGATCAGCCGGGAGATCCGTGGCCGGCTGGACAGTGCGATCCGCACCGGCGTACCGCCGGACCCGCGGACCGCGGCGCTTGCCGCACTGGCCCACGCGGTCGGGCTCGGCAAGCACCTGTACCCCGGCAACGAGGGGCGGTCGTCCAGGTCCCGGCTGCGGGACCTGATCCGGCACGACCCGATGGGCGGACTGGTGGCTCACGCCGTCATGGACGTCCAGAACGGTGTGGCCGCACAGCCGCGCCGCGACCGGGCACCGGCCCAGCCCGCGAGGGCGACGGCGGCAGCCGTTCCGCTGCAGCCGCGCCGGACCGGTGCGATGGCCCGCGCGGCCGCGCACTGATCCACCGGCAGGCCGCGTAGGTCACGCAGGACAAGCGGGACCCGCACGGCAAGCACGGCACGCAGGGCAAGCAAGGCAAGCAGGACAGCAGTGATCGCAACCGCCTACGCGCGGGGCGACGGAGCCGGTACGCCGGCCCCGTCGGCCCGCGCGTTTGCTTTTCCCGGCCGTTCCCCAGCGAGGTCACGTGCTTCGGTGGCAGTCTGCTCACCAGCAGACACGCAGAGAGACAGCGAAGAGACAGCAACAGAAGAAGGCGGAGGTGCCGTTCACGTGGCGTCCAATGTCAATCCCACCGTCCGACGCCGCCGACTGGGCATGGAGTTGCGCAAACTGCGCGAGGACAAAGGCATGACGGCCGAGCAGGTCGCGGAACGGCTGCTCGTCTCCCAGTCGAAGATCAGCCGGCTGGAGAACGGCCGCCGTTCCATCAGCCAGCGCGACGTCCGCGATCTGTGCGACGTCTACGAGGTCGAGGACCGGCGGCTCGTCGACTCCCTCATGCAGATGGCCAAGGATTCCCGCCAGCAGGGCTGGTGGCACGCCTTCGGCGACATCCCGTACAGCGTCTACATCGGCCTGGAGACGGACGCCGCCAGCCTGCGCACCTACGAGCCCCTGGTGATCCCGGGGCTGCTCCAGACCCCGGAGTACGCCCAGTCGCTCGTCCGCGGCGCGTGGCCGGAGACGGCTCCGGTCGACGTGGAGAAGCGCGTCCAGGTCCGGATGCACCGCCAGAAGCGGCTCCACGAGACCGAGAACAGCAATCCCGAGATCGGCCCGCTGCGCCTGTGGGCGGTCATCGACGAGGCCGCCCTGCGGCGGCACGTGGGCGATCCGCAGCTCATGATCCGGCAGCTGGAGTTCCTGATAGAGCAGTCGGAGAAGCCGCACGTCACGGTTCAGGTGATGCCCTTCTCGGTGGGCGCGCACCCGGGCGTGAACGGCCAGTACGCCATTCTGGAATTCCCGGACGCTTCGGACTCCACGGTCGTCTACATCGAGGGCGTGACGAGCGACCTGTACCTGGAGAAAGCCAATGACGTCCAGAAATACAGCGTGATGTACGAACATCTGCGCGCACAGGCCCACAATGTGGACCAGACGAGGCAGTTCATCGCGCAGATCATCGAGGACTTCGCGGGCAAGGGAAAATGAGGTCCGGAGAAAAGGCCGGTACGGTACACCGTCACTCCCCGGCCGCAGAAGACCTGAATGGAATATGCCACTCGGTCGGGTGAACGTCCTCTTCGCGCAGCGGGCGCTGCCGGTAGCGTCGATCACGTCAGCCGGAGCAATGGCCGACACGACACCGGAACCACTCGCTGAACCGGAGAGAAACATGGCTATTCGTCAAGGCGCAACGGAAAACTGGACCAAGTCCTCGTACTCCGCCAACGGCGCCTGCGTCGAGGTCAAGTCCCCCGTCATGGAATCGATCGCGGTCCGTGACTCGAAGGTGCAGGACGGTCCGTCCCTCACCTTCGCGCCCGGCTCCTGGACCTCCTTCGTCGCCGATGTGACCGAGGGCCGCCTGGGACGCCTCGTCTGAGCGTCGAGGCGACCCCCCTGCGGCCCGTACGGCCTGCACCACCTGCACCACTGATGGAGCCCTCTCGACCGGCCCGCCGTCGCCTGCCGAGGGGGCTCGGCCGCGTCCGGCGGCCGGCCCGGGCCACTTCAGCCGGGCCACCTCAGCCGGCCACCTCAGCCGGTCGGCCTCAGCCGGGTCACCTCAGCCGGTCGACCTCAGCTGGTCGACGTAGCGGTCCGTCCCCGGCACGGTCGGGATGAACGGCGCCACCAGCTCCACCCGCCCCAGCCCCGACTCCGCGACCTCCGCGTCCAGCCCCTGGAACCGGTCCCAGCAGGTGCGCGGGTCGGCCTCCAGGAACCACAGCAGGGTCAGCCGGGTGTCGACCCCCTCGACCTGCTTGACGTACGTCATCCGGTCCCCGGGCAGCGGCGTCGGCCGGAAGACCGTGACCATCGCGGCCGGTGAGCCGGCCAGCCGCTTCGGCAGGGCGCGCGAGCGCAGCCACTCCAGCAGCTCGGCCCGCTGCTCCGGGCCCTCCGCGTCGACGACCTGCACGACGAGCCCGCCGTACGGGTGGTCGAGGGCGTGGAAGTCGCGGGGGCCCGCGGCGCCGTCCCGGTAGACGGTGGCCTCGTGGTCCTGGAAGGCCGTGAAGACGTGCGTCCGGTCCTGGTAGACCCGGCCGTCCCGGTTGAGGCGCTTGTTGATGCCGACGGTCCACTTCATGTGCTCGTCGTAGCGGCCCTCGGTGACCCAGTACGTGGAGATGTAGCACCCGGCGGTCACCGGCTGGGCCACGGCCGACTTCTCCGGGTAGCGCAGTTCCTGGAGCTCGCGGGTGGCGACCCAGCGGCGGCCGGCGTACATCCAGGGCATGGCCATGGCACCGGCGTAGTAGTGGTCGTCCTCGTACCAGCGGTTGTACGCGAACTCGTGGCCCGGGTGCGGCTCGACCATGGTGATCAGCGCGTGGCCGGGGTGGACTCCGTAGGGGCCGACCGAGGCGAGCTCGGCGTAGTCGTCGGCCCGGGTGTTCCGCTCGTCTGCTGTCATGGAGACGGTCTAGCTGATGCGACGTCAGATAGGTATCCCCTGGTGGACGTTCAGCATCCGATACATAGGTGCCGTCTACACCTTCCCGCGGCTACGATGCGCGCACCCGCCTCCCGAAGGAGCCCCCGTGCCCGCCTCAGCGCCCGCCCCAGCGCCTGCCCCAGCGCCCGCCTCCGCCGCGCCGCCGGCCTTCGCCGCCCGGATCCGCACGACCGCACCCTCCGCCGTGCGCGAGATCCTCGCCGTCACCACCCAGCCCGGCATGATCTCCTTCGCCGGCGGCCTGCCCGCCCCCGAACTCTTCGACACCGAAGGCCTGCGGGCCGCGTACGACTCCGCCTTCGCGCGGTCCGCCCGCCGCGCCCTCCAGTACTCCACCACCGAAGGCTCCCCCGAGCTGCGCGCGGCAGTGGCGGCCCGGCTCGGCAAGCAGGGCCTGCCGACCACCGGAGACGACCTGCTGATCACCACCGGATCGCAGCAGGGGCTCGGCGTGATCACGACCGCGCTGATCGAGCCGGGCGACGCGGTGCTCGTCGAGAACCCGACCTACCTGGCGGCGCTCCAGGGCTTCCGGCTCGCCGGCGCCCGCGTCATCCCCGTGCCCTGCGACGACCGGGGCATCCTCCCGGACGCACTGGCCGAACTCGTCGCCCGCGAACGCCCCAAGCTGCTCTACACGATCCCCACCTTCCAGAACCCCACCGGCCGCACCCTCCCCGACGGCCGCCGCGCCGAGATCGCGGCGGTCGCGGCCCGGCTCGGCCTGTGGCTGCTGGAGGACGACCCGTACGGGGACCTCCGCTACGAGGGCCGCGAACTGCCCCGCCTCGCCGCCTACCCGGGAGCGGAGGACCGCACCGCGCTCCTCGGCAGCTTCTCCAAGATCATGGCCCCCGGACTCCGGCTCGGCTGGCTGCGCGCGCCGGCCGCGCTGCTGCGCGGGGCGGTGCTCGCGAAGCAGGCGGCGGACCTGCACACCTCGACGGTGGACCAGCTCGCGGCGGCGGAGTACCTGGCGGCGGCCGACCTCGACGCGCACGTGGCCCGGGTCCGCGATGCGTACCGGATCCGGCGTGACGCCCTTCTCGCCGGCCTGGCCGGCGCGCTGCCGCCGGGCTCCACGTGGAACCGCCCGGAGGGCGGCATGTTCGTCTGGGCCCGCCTGCCCGAGGGCCACGACGCGACGGCCCTGCTCCGCGCAGCCACCTCCCGGGGCGTCGCCTTCGTCCCCGGAGCCCCCTTCTTCGCCGCCGCCCCCGACCCCCGCACCCTCCGCCTGTCGTTCACGACGCACACCCCGACGGAAATCGCCGAGGGCCTCCGCCGCCTGTCCGCGTAGCCACCCCGCCCCACAGCCCCGACCGCGAACCTTCCCGCTACGCGGGGCGAAGCCCCCCACAGCCCCCCTGACCGCTGCGCGGGGCGAAGTCCCCGCAGCACCCCTAGCCGCTACGCGGGGCAAAGCCCCCGCAGCACCCCTCCCCGCTACGCGGGGCAAAGCCCCCGCAGCACCCCTGCCCGCTACGCGGGGCAAAGCCCCCGCAGCACCTCTGCCCGCTACGCGGGGCAAAGCCCCCGCAGCACCTCTAGCCGCTGCGCGGGGCGGAGTTCCCGCAGCATCCTTTGCCGCTGCGCGGGGCAAGTTCCCCTACCCGCCCTTCGCCCGTTCCCCGGGCGCTGCCCGGACCCGCGCCTCAAACGCCGGCGGGGCTGGGTGTGTCCCCGGTCCTCAAACGCCGGACGGGCTGCAACCGGGGCCCCGGGCTGCGCCCGGCCCCCCTGGGGCTCCGCCCCAGACCCCGCGCCTCAAACGCCGGCGAGGCTGGATTTGCGCAGCCCGGCCGAAAGCGGGGAACCGGGCTGCGCCCAGACCTC
>NZ_JBHXKA010000208.1:0-9385 GCF_042722885.1 Streptomyces sp. NPDC058401 | reverse complement strand
GGGGCTGGATATGGCTGGCGCCGGCGACCCAGCCCCTCCGGCGTTTGAGGAGCGGGGGTCCGGGGGCTGGCCCCCGGCAACGGCGCCGCACGCGGGATCGGGTCCGGGCGAAGCCCGGGGAACGGTGGAAGGGCGGGTAGGGGACCCAGCCCCGCAGGGCCCACCGACACCGGGGTCCGGGCCCGGGGCAGGGACCGCGCCGGAGGCCGGGGCTGCGCCCGGGACCGTTGTGACGGTGTGGCCGGACACGTTTACGGAGTACCTCGCTCCCGAGGCCGGCCACGCCGCCGTCAGGGTCCTGCGGGCCGCCGGCCTGGAGGCGACCGTCCCGGCGGGCCGGGTCTGCTGCGGGCTGACCTACGTCTCCACCGGCCGCCTGGACGCCGCCCGCAGGGTCCTGCGCCGCACCCTCGACGCCGTAGGCGACCCGCAGGGTCCCGTCACCGTCCTCGAACCGAGCTGCGCGGCAGCGCTCCGCACCGACCTGCCCGCGCTCCTCCCGGGGGACCCCCGCGCGGCCCGTCTCGCAGCGGCCGTCCGAACCTTCGCGGAGACCCTGGAGGAGTACGCCCCGCACTGGCAGCCGCCCCGCCTGGACCGGCCGGTCGCCGGCCAGACGCACTGCCACCAGCACGCCGTCCTCGGCGACGCCGCCGACCGCCGGCTGCGGGAGCGGGCCGGGCTGACGGGGGAGCTCAGCGGCGGCTGCTGCGGCCTGGCGGGGAACTTCGGCTTCGAGCCGGGCCACCACGAGGTCTCCGTGGCCTGTGCCGAGGAACAGCTCCTGCCGTCGCTGCGGGAGGCCGCACCGGGTACGGAGGTGCTGGCGGACGGGTTCTCCTGCCGGACGCAGATCGCGCAGCTGGCCGGTGGCCGGGCCCGCCACCTGGCGGAAGTCCTGGCCGAGGGACTGGCCGAGGGACCGGCTGAGGGGCCGGCCGAGGGACTGCCCGAGGGACCGGCCGAGGGCTAGGCGGAAGGTGCGGCAGAACGCTTGCCGGAGGGCCGCGGGAGCCGGACGTACACCGGATGTAAGGCAAAACACGGACGCATGGTCCTTACTCACCCCCTAATCTGGATAAATGCCCGCACCCACCGCCACGCCCACCGACCCCACGCGAGCGACGGCAACCACGCCCGCCCCCGCCGCCGCCCCCGCGGACGGCTCCTTCCGGGCGCGCTTCGGCCCCGTCGCCCTGGTGGTCACGGCGGGCGTCTCGGTGCAGTTCGGTGCAGCCCTCGCGGTGATGCTCATGCCGAGGGCGGGCGCGGCCGGTGTGGTTACGCTGCGCCTCGCGGCGGCCGCGCTGGTACTGCTGCTCGTCTGCCGGCCCAAGGTGCGCGGCTACTCCCGTTCCGACTGGTCGACCGTGGTGTGGTTCGGCGTGGCCATGGCCGGCATGAACGGCTTCATCTACCAGGCCATCGACCGCATCCCCCTCGGCCCGGCCGTCACCCTGGAGGTGCTGGGGCCGCTGGTGCTCTCCGTCGTGGTCTCCCGCCGCCTGCTGAACCTGCTGTGGGCCGGGCTGGCGCTGGCCGGCCTGGTCCTGCTGTCCACCCACGGCGGGGGCGGCCTGGGCGGCCTCGACCCGCTGGGCGTGGCCTTCGCCCTCGCGGCGGGCGGCATGTGGGCGGCGTACATCGTGTTCAGCGCGCGGACCGGCCGCCGGTTCCCGCAGGCGGACGGGCTGGCGCTGGCGATGGCCGTGGCCGCCGTACTGTCCCTGCCGCTCGGCGTGATCGAGGCCGGTTCGGCCCTGCTGCGCCCCAGCACCCTGCTCCTGGGCCTCGGCGTGGCGGTGCTGTCCTCGGTCCTGCCGTACACGCTGGAGCTGCTCGCCCTGCGCAGGCTCCCGGCGCCCACCTTCGCGATCCTGATGAGCCTGGAGCCGGCGATCGCCGCGACGGCCGGGTTCCTGATCCTGAACCAGGCGCTGTCGGCGCTCGACGCGGCGGCGATCGCGCTGGTCATCGTGGCGAGCATGGGCGCGGTCCGCTCGCAGACCCGCCCGCGCCCGTCCGGTGTTCAGGCCGTCGTCGCGGAGTCCAGCGCGGGCAGGAACTGATCGTAGAAGCCTGCCTTGAGCAGCAGCGCCCGTTCCTCGGTCTCCTTGAAGCCGGCGGCACCGGCCGCCCCCTCCGCCCGGCCGAGGAGCTCGGTCACCCGCGCGGCCAGCCGGTCGGAGTGGGTGTCGGACAGCAGGGACACGGTCGCGAGCGAATGCGTCTTCGCGTCGTGGACCAGGTGCGGGTGGTAGAACCGCGAACCGTTCCGGCCGCCGCCCCCACCCCCACCCCCACCCCCACTCCCACCCCTACCCCCGTCGCCGCCCCCGCCCGTGAACACCGGCCCCATCCGCTTCCACAGCCGCCCGTACTCGACGGAGACCAGCACCTCGCCCCAGAAGCGGAGGAAGGTCAGCAGCCGCAGGTCGGCGTCGGCGCGGCCGCCCGCGTCCGCGATCAGTTCGAGGGTGTCGGTGATCGCGCGCCGCGTCGCGGCCGTGGGCCTCGACGCCACCAGGGCTTCCCTGGACACCCCGAGCCGGCGCAGGTCCTGCGTCATGTCCTCGCGGTGCGAGGGCACGTGCCCCTGGGCGCCCGGGTACTCCTCGCGCAGAATGATCCGGGCGATCCGCAGCCCCTCCTCGTCGCGCAGCAGGTCGATGGCCAGGTCGTAGGACGGGGTGAACGCGAGCGATACGAACCGTCGCTGGAGCAGCAGCGCGGTGAACTCCTCGTCGGGCAGCCGGGTGACGTTCGCCAGGACCGGATGCTCCTCGAAGCGCTCGATCAGCCCGTTCTCGAACCCGTCCAGCTCGTGCAGTCCGTCCTTCGCGTCCGGAGCGCCCACGTCGTGCATGGCCGTACCTTTCCGTGGATCTCGTGGATCTGGTGGATCTGGAGGATCTGGAGGTGAACCCGCACCCGGATCACCTGGTGATCACCAGGTGATGTCCCTGAGCGATTCGCGCCAGTCGGGGAGCGGCAGGTCGCGGCCGATCTCCCACAGGATGTCCAGCTCCTTGCGGACCTGCCGTCCCATCGTGGTGTCACTGCCGTCGATCTCGGTCTGGACGGAGTCGACGGCCAGCTGGCCGTGCAGGAACGAACTGACCAGAAAGTGCTCGTCGGCCTTGTGCACGGCGATGGACGGCAGGGAGTTGTATACGCGCACCCTGAGCAGGGCCCGGCCCGCGGGCCCGACCGCCCGGTGCAGTTCCGCGAGGCCGGCCAGGCACATCTCCACCCGGGCCTTCACGTCCGGCGCGAGGGCGGGGTCCCGTACGGAACGCAGTGCCTCGTCGCGCAGTCCCGCCACGGGGGAGGAGGGGTACAGGAGCATGATCCGCACCGGGATGCCACGGTCCACCAGCGCCTTCTCCAGCGCGGGCTGGAAGTGGACCAGGTCGGGGATGAAGGTCTGGAGGATGGTCACCTCCTGGGTGGCACCCTCCACGAACCCGTTGAACACCCCGTACGGGAAATCCGCGTGCACCCGGACCACGCCGAGGTAGTTCTCCTGCTTGAGCTGCTGCGCGACGGTGTCGATGTCCAGTTTGGCGAGCTGCGCCTGGAAGCTGCTGTCGAGCCGGGCGACCTGCGTCTCGACCGTCTCGTCCAGGCCGGTGATCCGGCTGCGGACGGTCTCGCCCAGCGCGGTGAGCTGGTCCTGGACCACGTCGAGCTTGCGCAGGCGGTCGATCTCCAGGAGGAGGAACACGGTGACCGTGCTCAGGATCAGCAGGGTGACCTTGGGCAGCGCACCCCCCGGAGCGAGTGCGTCGAGCCATCCGAAGAGATCGGCGATCAGGACCACGACGCCCGATATGGACATCAGGGCCAGCGCGATCCGCTCCACCCGATAGCGAACGTCGACACTCATGTCGCTCCAGCCCCCGTGCCCCGTACCTCGTGCCCGTCCTTCGTGGTCGGCGACGACCGTATACCGACTGCCTTTGTTCCAGGGGGGTTTGGGGGCGGATCGGGGAGGGGCGGGGCTAGTTCAGGCCATGGGGGTCGGGTCGGGTCGGGTCGGGTTGAGTCCGGTCCCGTCCCGTCAGTTCCAGGTGGTGTCGTCGGACGGTAGGGGCGTCGCGTCCGCGTGCTGGACGTTCGCCTCGACGTGGGTCGTCCCGCTCGTCCCGCTCGTCCCGGCCGTCCCTGTGGCCCCGCCCGTCCCGGTCGCCCCGGTCGTACCCGTGGTCCCGGTCTTGACGGTCGTCTGCGCCGGCCGGTTCCCGTCCGGGAAGTCCTGGCCCCAGCCGCTGGCCACGGCCACGCCCAGCGCGAGGGCGCTCAGGGCGGCGGTCGCGAAGTACATCCGACGAGTCGTCATGCGCGGAGCATCCCAGCCGCCCGCGCCGGAGGGAAGGGGTCAACCGACCCTGTCCGGGCCCCCGGCCCCCGCAGCCCCGTAGCGGGCCGCCGTCGCCGCGGCCGCCGCTCCGATGCGTCGGCGCAGGGCCGGCGGGGCGAGCACCTCCGCCTCCGCGCCGAGCCCCAGGAACTGCGCCTGCGCGTGCTCCTGCGACTCGATCGGCAGCACCGCCCGGGTCCACCCGGGCAGTTCGGGGTCCGGGGTCCCGGTGGCGGCCAGGGCTCTGGCCTGGGCGCCGGTCAGCCGGGCGGCGGCCCGCGCGGAGACCCGTACCTCCGCCTCCTCCGGGTACAGCCGCTCGTGGAACTCCGCCTGGGTGCGCCGCCAGTGGGAGGCCAGCTCGAAGCCGTCCGGCAGCGCGCACTCCTCGCCGGTCTCGTGCACCGCGAGGATCTGGTCCACCCGGTAGGTGTACGGGGGGCCGCCGGGGCCCGGCGTGCCGGGCGGGGTTCCCGCTCCGGGCGCCGCCGTGGTGTCCGGGGGCGGCGCCGAGCCCGCGACCAGGTACCAGCGCCCCGCCTTCAGGACCAGCCCGTACGGGGCCAGGCGCCGGTCCACCTCGTGGGGCGCCTTCCAGCGCCGGTAGCGGACCTCGACGACCCGGCCCCGCCACACCGCGTCGGCGACCCGCGCCAGGTGCGGGGTCTCCTCGTGCTCCGCGTACCAGCCGGGCGCGTCCAGGTGGAACCGCAGCCGCATCCGGTCGGCCTGCGCACGCAGCTCCGCGGGCAGGGCGGCGCGCAGCTTCAGCTGGGCGGTGGACAGGGCCCGGCCGAGGCCGAGTTCGGCGGCCGGGCCGGGCATGGAGGTGAGGAAGAGGGCCTCCGCCTCGCCCGGAGCCAGGCCGGTGAGGCGGGTGCGGTAGCCGTCGAGGAGCTGGTAGCCGCCGCTGTGCCCGGCGTCGCCGTACAGCGGGACGCCGGCGGCGGCCAGCGCCTCCGCGTCGCGGTAGACCGTACGGACCGACACCTCCAGCTCGGCGGCGAGCTCGGCGGCGGTCATCCGGCCCCGGGTCTGGAGCAGGAGCAGGATCGAGAGCAGTCGGCTGGACTTCACGCGCACTTCACTGACACAGGATGTCAGTGGAGTGCTCCTACGGTTCCCCCGTCAGCACGGAGAACAGTTTGGGGAGACCGCACATGAACGACTTCGACTTCTTCGCCGGCACCTGGGACGTCACCAACCGCTGGCTCGCCGACTTCCTGGACGCGGACAGCGGCTGGGAGGTGTTCCCGGCCGTCTCCCGGGCCACCCGCCACTTCGACGGCGCGGCGAGCGTGGACGAGATCGAGTTCCCGACGAAGGGTTTCGCGGGACTGACCCTGCGCCTCTACGACCCCGAGCGCGAGCAGTGGACCCTCAACTGGGCGAGCCGCCGGACCGGGACGCTCTTCCCGCCCGTCGAGGGACGGTTCGACCCGGCCACGGGTACGGGCGTCTTCGAGGGCGAGGACACCTACGAGGGCAAGGCGGTCCGGGTGCGGTTCGTCTGGTCGCGGACGGGCGCGGGCGCGGGGGCGGGTGAGGGGGCGGATTCCCCGCGCTGGGAGCAGTTCTTCTCGGCCGACGAGGGCGTGAGCTGGGTCCACAACTGGACGATGGACTTCAGCCGCCGGGCGGCCGACGGCGTCGCCGGCTGAGGACGCCGCCGGCTGATGGTGGCGGCCGTCCGAGTAGCCGGAGTCGTCAGTTCAGCCCGAGCGCCGAGCTCAGCCCGTTCGGCCGCTGCCCGACCGGCAGGTGTTCGACGAGCCGGACCGGGCACCCCAGTGCCGCGGCCCCCGCGTCCGCGACGGCGTCGTCGCCGACCATGAGCACGTCCGCGGGCGCCAGTCCGAGCGCCTCGCAGGCGACCCGGAACAGGCGGGGATCGGGCTTCTGGACTCCGTGCTCGAAGGAGAGCACGTACGCGTCGACGAACCGGTCGAGGCCGTGGGCGCGGAAGACGGGGCGCAGGTCCCAGCCGATGTTGCTGACGACGGCGACGGGCAGGCCCCGTTCGCGCAGGGCGGCGAGGGTGGCCGCGGTATCGGGGTAGGGCCGCCAGGCCGCGGGGGTCCAGTGCCGCTCGTAGAGGGCGTCGGCCAGCTCCGGGGCGGGCAGCGGCACCTCCCGGGTGAGGGCGGTGTAGGTGGCCCGGTGTTGCTCGGGGCTCAGGTCCCGCTCCCGCCACAGCGGCTCCAGCCGGGCCGGCAGCCGCCGCGGCGAGGCGCCGCCGGGGAGGGCTCCCGCCTCTTCGAGCCGGGCGGCCAGGGCGCTGAGTTCGGCCTCGGGCAGCTCGATCCCGGCGTCCGCCACGACGGCGCGCAGCCAGTCCTCGGTGGGCTCGACCCGGAAGAGGGTGCCGGAGAAGTCGAACATCACGCCTTTGACGGAGTCCGTGATCATCTCTTCGTCCCTTCTGCGTCTCTGCGTCTCTGCGTCTCTGCGTCTGTACGTGTGGGCGTCTCTGCGTGTCTTCGTCCCTGCCTCCGCGCGCCTCGTCGATGCGCGCGCGGCCGTGACGTGGATCTTCGCCGCGCGCGCACGCCCGGCGCAAGCCCCCGCCCCCGCGCAGCGGAGGCCGGGCGGCCGCTCCAATTCCCCGTCCGGTCAACCTCATTCATCTCAGGAAAATAAATGCAAGCACGCTTGATTGTTTTCCTGGCGGCTGCCACGCTTCCCCTCACGCCGAGAAGGGGAGCGCACCCGTGCCCGATCCGTCCGCTGTCGAGAACGTCTTCGCCGTCTTCGTCGATCTCCGCGAGGAGGGCCGGGAACTCGACTCCCTGGTAGGTGAGTTGCCCGCCGCCGACTGGGCGAAGCCCACCCCCGCACCCGGCTGGAGCCTCGCCCACCAGATCGCCCACCTGCACTGGACGGACCGGGCCGCGCTGCTCGCCCTCACCGACGCCACCGCCTTCGCGGGGCTGGTCGAGGAGGCCCTGAAGGCCCCCGACTCCTTCGTCGACGCGGGCGCCGAGGAGGGCGCCGCCCTGGCCCCCGCCGAGCTGCTCGCCCGCTGGCGCGACGGCCGCACCGCCCTCGACGGAGCCCTGGCCGCGGCCTCGCCCGATGCCAGGTTCCCCTGGTACGGGCCGCCGATGAAGGCCGCGTCGATGGCGAGCGCCCGCCTGATGGAGACCTGGGCGCACGGCCAGGACGTCGCCGACGCGCTCGGCGTGCGCCGCGTCCCGACGGCCCGGCTGCGGCACGTGGCACGGATCGGAGTCCGAGCGCGCGACTACGCGTACGGGGTGCGGGGACTGCCCGCGCCGACGGGGGAGTTCCGGGTGGAGCTGACGGCCCCGGGAGCCCCGGCCGAGGTGTGGACGTACGGCCCCGAGGACGCACCGCAGCGGATCACCGGCCCGGCGCTCGACTTCTGCCTGCTGGTGACCCAGCGCGCCCACCGCGCCGACCTGGCCCTGACGGCGTCCGGCCCCGACGCCGACCGCTGGCTCGACATCGCCCAGGCCTTCGCGGGCCCGGCGGGCCCCGGCCGTACGCCGGGGGCCTCCCGGTGACCCGGCGCCCCTTGCGGATCGGCAACGCGTCGGGCTTCTACGGGGACCGCTTCGACGCCCTGCGCGAGATGCTGACGGACGGCCCCCTCGACGTGCTGACCGGGGACTACCTGGCCGAGCTGACCATGCTGATCCTCGGCCGCGACCGCCTGAAGAACCCGGAACTCGGCTACGCCAAAACCTTCCTGCGCCAGCTGGAGGAGTGCCTGGGCCTCGCCCACGAGCGGGGCGTACGGATCGTGGTGAACGCGGGCGGCCTGAACCCGGCGGGACTCGCCGGAGCCGTCCGCGCCCTGGCCGCGAAGCTGTCCGTCCCCGTCTCGGTCGCCCACGTGGAGGGCGACGACCTGATGCCGTACGCGCTGCCCTCCGGGGAGGACGCGCTCACCGCGAACGCCTACCTCGGCGGCGCCGGGATCACGGCCTGCCTGCGGGCGGGCGCGGACGTGGTGGTGACCGGCAGGGTCACGGACGCGGCGCTGGTGAGCGGGCCCGCGGCCTGGTGGTTCGACTGGACGCCGGAGGACCACGACCGGCTGGCCGGGGCGGTGGTTGCGGGCCACGTACTGGAGTGCGGCACCCAGGCCACGGGCGGCAACTACGCCTTCTTCACCCGCCACGACGTGTCCCGGCCCGGGTTTCCGCTGGCGGAGATCGCGCAGGACGGCTCGTCGGTCATCACGAAGCACCCGGGCACGGGCGGTGTCGTCTCGATCGGTACGGTCACGGCGCAACTCCTCTACGAAACCCAGGGCATCCGCTACCTCGGCCCCGACGTGACGGCCCGCCTGGACACGGTCCGGCTCGCGCAGGCCGGTCCGGACCGGGTGGCGGTCTCGGGCACCCTCGGGGAAGCCCCGCCCGCGACCCTCAAGGTGGGAGCGACCCGCATCGGGGGCTGGCGCAACGAGGTCGTCTTCGTCCTGACGGGCCTGGAAGTCGACGCGAAGGCGGCGCTCGTACGGGAGCAACTGGCGGCCCTGCTCGCGCCGGTGGAGTCCGTCACCTGGACGCTGTCCCGCACGGACCACACGGACGCGGACACGGAGGAGACCGCCAGCGCGCTGCTCCGCCTGGTCGTCCGCGATCCGTCCCCCGACCGGGTGGGCCGCGCCCTGACCTCGGCGGCCATCGAACTGGCCCTGTCCAGCTACCCGGGCTTCCACGTCACGGCCCCGCCGACCCCGGCCCAGCCGTACGGAGTCTTCGCCTCGACCACGATCCCCGCGACCTCGGTCCCCCACACGGCGGTCCTCCCGGAGGGCACGAGGCTCCCGGTGGGTGTGGACGGTACCCCTGCGGGGCCAATCCCCCACCCACCCTTCGCCCGTTCCCCGGGCCCCGCCCGGACCCGCGCCTCAAGCACCGGCGAGCCTGGTCCCGCCGGGCCGCCCCCCGCCCCTCCGGCGCCCAACCCGGCTCCGTCGCAACTCGACCCGGCTCCGCCGGCGTCCAATCCAGCCCCTCCGGCGTTTGAGGAGCGGGGGTCCGGGGG
>NZ_JBHXKA010000207.1:0-9550 GCF_042722885.1 Streptomyces sp. NPDC058401 | reverse complement strand
GCCACGAGGTGTGGCGCGTGCCCGCGTCGGTCCGGTGGCGGTTCGCTACCGTCGTACGGTCACCACGGGGGCCCCGGCGGCGACGGTCTGCCCGGTGTGCGGCTCGACCGAGGTGAGGTCGGCGGTGTTGGTGACGGTCATGAGGGTGACGGTCGGATGCTCCGCCGCGCGAACGGCGTCGAGGTCGACCTCGACGAGGAGGTCGCCGGTCTTGACCTGCCGGCCGGCCTCGGTGCGGACGTCGAAGCCCTCTCCCTTCATCTGCACCGTGTCGATGCCGATGTGGATGAGCACCTCGACGCCGTCCGCGGTACGGATGCCGAAGGCGTGGCCGGTGGCGGCGACGATGATCAGCTCTCCGTCGACCGGGGCGACGATGCGGCCGTCGGCCGGCTCGATGCCCACTCCCTCGCCCAGCGCGCGGGAGGCGAAGACGGGGTCGCCGACTTCGTCGAGGCCGACGACGCGGCCCGCGACCGGCGCGGCCAGCTCGATGGCCTTCCCGGCGGTGGGGGTGGAACCGGTGGTGGCGGGGGCGGAGCCGGTGGTGGCCGGCGTGGAGCCGGGAGCGGAGGTGGTGGCGCCCGCGGTGGCTGCCGCCGCGCCGACGGTGACGAGCTCGCGGTCATCGGCCGCCGCGGCCTCGCCGCGGGTGGCGGCCTCGGCGGCGTCGCGCTCGGCGTTGGCCTGGGCGCGGTCCTCGGGGGTGCGGAAGTCGGAGAAGTACACGAGGGCCATCGAGACGAAGAAGGCCGCCGTGATCGCGATGACGTAGGTGGTCATCGGGGAGAAGACCGGGATGGTCAGCAGGGAGGTGAAGGCGAAGGCCTTGGTGTCCACGCCGCCCATGACGCCCACGATCACGCCGCCGACGAGGCAGCCCACGAGCATGCGCGGGTAGATCCGCTTGAAGCGCAGGTGGATGCCGTACAGCGAGGGCTCCGAGATGCCGCCGAGCAGACCCGCGGCCAGGGCGCCGGTGGCGGTCTGGCGCATCTCCTTCTCGCGGTGGCGCAGCGAGAGCAGCAGCACACCGGCGGTCGCACCGAAGCAGGCGAAGTTCCAGGCGCCCATGGGGCCCTGGATGAAGTCGTAGCCGAGGGTGTTGATGTTCACGAGCATCAGCGCGTTCAGCGGCCAGTGCAGGCCCAGCGGTACCAGGAACGGGTACAGCAGCGGGATCATGATCGCGAAGACGATCGGGGCGTTGCCGTTCAGCCAGGACAGTCCCTCACCGAGGCCGTTGCCGGCCCAGACGCCCAGCGGGCCGATGAGGAAGGCGGTGATCGGGATCATGATCAGCATGCTGAAGAACGGCACGAAGACCAGGTGCACGGTCTCCGGGAAGATGCGCTGCAGTCCCTTGTAGACCAGGGCGAGCACGGCGACCATCAGGAGCGGTACGAAGACCTGGCCGCCGTAGTCGTTGAGCTGCATCGGCAGCCCGAAGACGTGGGCCACGCACTCCTGGGTGCCGAGCGTTCCGTTGGTGGTGCAGGTGATGCCGGGGATCCCGGACTTCGGGTTGAGCATGCCCGTGAAGTTGGGGGTCATCACCGCGGCCATGACCGCGGCGCCCACCCAGGGATCGATCTTCAGCTTCTTGGCCGAGTTGTACGCGACCATGATCGGCAGGAAGTACAGCACCGAGCGCCACATGGCGTCGACGAACACCCAGGTGGCGGACTTGTCCGCGGCGCGGAAGTCGACGAAGCCCAGGGCGTCGAGGACGGAGGCGATCGCGATGATGAGCGAGGAGCCCAGCAGGACGCCCATGAGCGGGCGGAAGGAGTCGGAGAGGTACTCGAAGAAGTTGTCGACCCAGGCGTAGCGGCCGCGGCTCTTGGCCCGCATCGAGGCCTTGACGTCCGCGTCGGACTTCGGGGCGGCCGTGCCGCCGCCCGCCATCGACGGCAGGTTCATGATCTCGGAGTAGACGCGTGCGACGGCTCCGCCGATCACGATCTGCAGGCGGTCACCGGACTGCGGGACGGTGGCCATGACGCCGGCGAGGGCATCGAGCGCGGCCGTGTCGGCCTTCGCCCCGTCGTGGAGCTGGAAACGCAGCCTCGTCGCGCAGTGCGTGAGGCTCTCGATGTTCTCGGCTCCGCCGACGCCGCGGAGGATCTGCTCCGCCAGCGTGCCGGGTCCGGCTACGGGTGTGTTCATGATGCGTCCTTGCATCCTGGGGCTCTTGCCATCTGCTTCGGTCCGCGATCTCTCACGCCCGGATCCGGGCAACAAAAAAGGCCCGGGTCGCGCACGCGGCGCTACCCAGGCCTTGCCTCCCCTCAAGCGGTGCACCGCCTTGACGTCGCGTGGCGACGAAGGTGATGCCCTCGGGGAGTAACAATCCTGCGATCGAGATCGATCAGACAAAACCTTAACACCGGGAATTGCCCGTGGGAGGACGTCACCGACGTGGCGCAGGTCACGCGGGGCGGCGGGCCAGCAAGTGGGCGTCGAGGAAACCGCGTTCGGTGGCCGGGTCGTGGACGAGCCGGGCGAACGGGACGAGGCCTGCCCCGGACATCAGCGCGGCGAACCGGTCCACGGGCCAGCTGTAGGCGGGGGTCACCTTGTGGTCGAAGCGGACCGGCTCCTCGTGCCGGTCGGTCGCGAAGAGCGAGACCATGAGGAGGCCCCCCGGCGCCAGGACCCGTACCTGCTCGGTGAGGAGCGCGGGCAGTTCCCCGGGCGGGGTGTGGATCATCGAGTAGTGGGCCAGTACGCCGCCGAGCGAAGCGTCCTCGACGGGCAGGGCCTCCATGCGCGCCTCGTCGAAGCGCAGCGCCGGATGGGCCCGGCGGGCGTGGTCGACCATGGCCGGAGAGAGGTCGAGCCCGAAGGCGTCCAGTCCTAGTTCGTGCAGCATGGCCGTCAGGTGTCCGGGGCCGCACCCTACGTCGGCCGCCCGCGGGATTCCCGTCTCGCGCACCAGCTCCGCGAAGGTGCTGATCATGGCCCGCGCGAAGGGCTGCGTCTCCAGCCGGTCGGCGAACAGCGATGCGTACAGCTCGACGATGCCGTCGTAGGCCGTCTTGGTCTCCGTCTGATGATCCGCCATGGGAGGGAAGCTAACAGCCGCGCGAGCGGCCCGGCCCCGCCCCCTGCGGGCTCGGGAACGGGCGCCCTCAGGCATGCAGGGCCGACGCCCGGTGTTCGGTCGGGGTGATTCCGTAGGCCTCGCGGAAGGCCCGGCTGAACGCCGTGGCGCTGGAGAACCCCCAGCGGGCCGCGATCGTCTGAACGGGTTGTCCACTCAGGTCCCCGCGCGCGAGGTCGGCGCGGGCGCGCTCCAGGCGGTTCTCGCGGATGCGGGCCGCGACGCTCAGGTCCTGGCCGGCGAAGAGGGCGTGGAGGCTCCGCAGGGAGAGGTTGTGCCGGTCGGCGATCGCCTGGGGGGTCAGGACCGGGTCCCCGAGGTTGTTCTCGATGAAGCGGTGGATCCGCTGCCGGGTCTCCTGTGCGCGCGCCTCGGCCGGCGCCTCGCCCGGATCTCCGAGCTGCTGGGCGAGACAGGCGGTGGCCAGGTCGAGGGCGACGGCCCCCATCCCGCGCAGCTCCTCCGGGCGGCAGCGCGGGCCGTGCGTGAGCAGCGTCTTCAGGAAATCGGCGAGGACGGCCCCCGAGCCCTTGTCCGCGGAGATGTTCTGCGCGAGGAGGCGGTCCACGCGGTTCGGGCGCAGCGGCAGGGCCGGGCGGGGTATCTGCAGCACGATCGCCTCACCCGGCCCGCCCGCGCTGGCCCCTTCGCTGGGCCGCGAGGTGTCCGTGAGCACGAGGCCCCCGGCGATCATCGACTCGCTGCCCCGCTGGGAGATCCTGAAAGCGCCTTGGGCGATGAGCGCCAGCTGCACGTGCTCGGGATCGCCGCGCCGGACGTGGGCCGAAGTCCGGCGCGAGAGCACCGGTGAGCACTTCAGGGCCGACAGCCGTACGGAGCCGAGGTCCAGGTCCGTGAACTTCGCCCGGAAGTCGGCCGTGTGCCGGGTGCTGAGCATGACGGGCATCACATCGCTGGACACCGTCTCGCAGAACCAGTCGAACCTGTCCTCGCGCGCCACGACGGTTTCCGAAGCCATCGACCGGCCCATGCGATCACCCACACCCTTTGACCTGGCGGTGAACCGGTTCCTCACCGGTTTCCCCACCGCCGCGCTTCCCCCCCGTCACATGATCAAGTATCGGCCACGCGATTGCGGTGAACGTGACACCGGCCCCCCTTCCTTCCTGGTTGCCTCGCCAGGTATCTTGCATCGCATGGAACCAGGTGATTCGACCAAGCAGGCGCGGGCGGCCGCCCAGCTGCGCAAGGGGGTACTGGAGTACTGCGTGCTCGCCCTGATGCGCGACCGCCCCCGGTACGGCGTGGAACTCCTTCAGGCCCTGGAGGACTCCGGCACCCTGGCCACCAGCCAGGGCACGGTCTATCCGCTGCTCTCCCGGCTGCGCCGCGACGACCTGGTCACCACCACCTGGCAGGAGTCCGCCTCCGGACCGCCCCGCCGCTACTACGCGCTCACCGACAGCGGCCGCGCCGCACTCGAGGAGTTCACCCGGGTCTGGCCCGGCTTCCGCAACGCCGTCGACGGCTTCCTCGCCATCCCGCACCACTCCACCGGAGACCCCGCATGAAGACCTCGGCCGATCCCGTACGCGACTACCTCTCCGCCGTCGGGCGCGAGGCCTCCGCGCTGCCCGCCGACCGCCGCCGGGAACTCCTCGCCGACCTCGCCGAACACATCGAGGTGACCCGCGCCGAACGTCCCCACGTCACGATCGGCGAGGTCCTGGCGGAGCTGGGCGACCCCCGTACGATCGCGGCGACGGCCCTGGCCGAGGCGGGCGGCGGGGTGGGCGGCGGGGCCGACGGCCGGGCGGACGGCCGGGCGGACGGAACGCCGGCCGGCAGCGGGGCGGACGCCCCCGCCCGGCGCGGCAAGGTGCACCCCCTGGTGCCGCTCCTGATGCTCACCCTCCCCTTCCTCTTCGCCACGGCCCTCCCCGACGTCCCCGCCGCGGGGTTCTTCAGCACCCTCTTCCGCGTCATCGGCGCGGTCCTCCTCTGCACTTCGGTGCACTGGAGCACGGGCCGCAAGACGGTCGGCGTGCTGCTCACCGCCGTGCTGCCGACCGTCGCCATCAGCATCTGGACCTGGTCCGGCGCCGCCCCCGCGGGCGACACCGCGGCCACCCTCGCCAACCTGGCCACCCTCGCCCTGCTGGCGGCCACGACGGCCTGGCTCTGGCGGGTCCGCCGCGCCTGAGGTGCGCCGTGGCGCCCCGGCCGGCCCGCTCGTCCGGCCGTCCGGCCGACAGGAGCGCTCATGCGTGCGCATTCCTGCGGCGACCCGTGATTCCGTGGCTGCTTGGCACCCAGCCCTGCTCGCGTCTCGGCGTCACGTGGGGTCTGCCCGGGCGTGATGTCCACGAATGCCCGGTGGCCGGTCTGCGGGGCCGGGACTTCCACCACCAAGCGCCTCCCGAGGCGGAGTGCGGTCGGCTTGTCGGTGGGCCGGGTCGGGGTGCTGTTCGCGAGGTCCCGTTTCAGCTGAGGGACTGGGCGGCGTAGAGGGTGCCGACGGCGGTGGCCAGGGCGCCCAGGAGGAGGCGGAGGAACCGCTCGGGGAGGTGGGGCTGGAGGCGGGCTCCCAGATAGCCGCCGATGAGTCCGCCGGCGCCGCAGGCCAGGCCGAGGAACCAGTCCGGTGCGATGCTGCCGGGTCCGGAGAGCGCCAGCAGGGCGTAGGTGGCGGCGCCGACCACCGAGGTGGCGAAGGTCGAGGCCAGGGCCGCCGGGGCGACTTGGGCGACGGGGGCGCCGCGGCCGACGAGGATGGGGCCCAGGAGGGAGCCGCCGCCGATGCCGTAGATCCCGCCGACCACGCCGACGGCCAGGGCCAGGCCGGTCACCGTCCGCGGCGACAGCGCGTCACGGGCCCGGCCGGGGCGCCGGGACGGCAGCAGCGTACGGGCGATCAGCCACAGTCCGAGCGGGAGCAGGAAACAGGCCACCAGTGCCTTGAAGACGGTCGGGCCCGGGATCGCGAACACCCGGATGACGGCTCCGAGGACGACACCGGGCAGGGTCCCGAGGACCAGCCGGCGCACCAGTGGCCCGTGCAGTGTGCCGGTGCGGTGGTGGCGGAGCAGTGCGCCGGGGCCGGCGACGACGTTGTAGAGCAGGTTGGTCGGGGTGACGGCCGGGCTCGGGACCGCGAACACGCTCAGCTGCACGGGCAGCAGGAACACCGCCCCGGAGACGCCGACCGGTGCGGTGATCACCGCGATCAGCAGACCCACGGCCAGGCCGGCCAGGCCCGTCGCCCATTCCAAGGGTGCTCAGCCGCGTTCGACGTGCACGCTGGTCGACTTCACCCGGGCGGTGACCGTCACGCCCGGTGCCAGTCCGAGCTCCTCCACGGCCTCGCGCGTCAGGAGCGACACCACGCGGTGCGGGCCCGCCTGGACCTCCACCTGTGCGGAGACGTCGCCCAGTTTGATGGCGGTCACGATGCCCGGGAACGCGTTGCGCGCCGAGGTGTACGGGATGTCCTCGTCATCGGCGCCCTCCTGGGCGACCTCCACGCAGAACGCGGCGAGGGCGGGCCCCTCCACGATGCGCCGGTTGCCCTGCCGGTGGGTCGGGAAACGGCCGGCGTCCGCCCACCGCCGCACCGTGTCCACGCTCACACCCAGCAGCTCTGCGGCCTGCCCCATCGTGTACGACTCCATGAGCACCACCCTAGGGGGTGGGAGCCGTCCGCCTGTTGATCATCCTCTGTAGCGCGCGGTGGCGGGCTCGATCGGCCGGGGCGCGATGTGCCGATGCCGGGGCAAAACGATCATCGGTTTGCCCTCCTCGTGCAAGTGGGTAGATCATGCCTCGTGATCGGCAGTCGTGTGTCCGAAGTACCGCTTCACCAAGCGTCGGAGGACCAGGGCAAGCACCCCACACCCAAGGGGTCCTCAGCAGAGAGGACCCCCGTCCCCGACAGGGAGCAGAAGATGGCCACCGGAACTGTGAAGTGGTTCAACTCGGAAAAGGGCTTCGGCTTCATCGAGCAGGACGGCGGCGGCCCCGACGTCTTCGCCCACTACTCCAACATCAACGCCCAGGGCTTCCGTGAGCTCCAGGAGGGCCAGAAGGTCGAGTTCCAGGTCACCCAGGGCCAGAAGGGCCCGCAGGCCGAGGACATCCGGCCGCTCTGAGCCGTAGCAGCCTGACGCCCCGCACCGTCTCGGTGCGGGGCGTCGCTGCGTCCGGCAGAGCCGCTGCCCGTGGCCCCGCCCACCTCGCCGTCGGACCGCGCCGGGCCTCGCCGTACTCTGTCCGGGTGATCCTGCACAGCCTTCACGACCGATCAGACCTGGCGGCCCGCTTCGAACGCGATCCGGCCTTGAACCTGATGGAACTCGGCGACCTCGACGACCTGCCGTGGCCCCACACCAGCTGGTACACCGTCTCTCAGGACGGGCCGGTGGCGCTGCTCTACGCGGTCGGTGAGGTACCGACGTTGCTGGGGTTCACCCGCCCCGCGCAGGCGGCCGCCCTGGAGGAGCTCGCCGAGGCGCTGCTGCCCGTACTCCCCCGGCGCTTCCTCGGACATCTGACCGGGAACGCCGCGAAGGTACTGGAATCCGGGTACGTCGCGCAGTCGCACACCACCCTGCTCCGCATGGCGCTGACGGAGCCCGGTCTGGCCGACGGGTATCCCGCCGGACCCTGGCAGCCCGCCCCGTTGAGCCGGGACGACCTCCCGGAGCTGCTCGAACTCTTCGCGCAGGCCTACCCGGGCAACTGGTTCGACGATCGCATGCTCGACACCGGCCAGTACGTCGGCGCCCGGCAGGCCGGGCAGCTGGTCGCCGTGGCGGGCGTGCACGTCCACTCGGCCGGGTACCGGGTCGCCGCGCTCGGGAACGTCACCACCCATCCGCGGGTCCGCGGACAGGGTGCCGCCGGCGCCTGCGTCGCCGCATTGTGCGGGCAGCTGGGCGAGACGGTGGACCACATAGGCCTGAACGTCCGTGCGGACAATGCCACGGCCGTGCGCCTCTACCGCCGGCTCGGTTTCAGCGAGGTCGCGGAGTTCACCGAAGCGCTCTTCACCGCCCGCCCGTAGGGAACACAGACCGGCCTGCCCGGCTCCCTCGGGGGCCGGGGCCAACCGCCCCGTGCGGGTGGGCGGGTGCGTGGTCCCTACGGTGCCGGGCTGGCCGCCCGGGACGCCAGCAGTTCCTCCAGTCCCTCGGAGTAGTCGACCGAACAGGACGGCACCTTGGAGGTCTGGATGACGCCGAAGCTGCTTCCCCCCTGCCCCAGCGGGTAGTAGTCCGACCACCCGAGGGTGAGCGTGTAGCCCGGCGGGACCGTCTTGGCGTTGACCTTCAACACGTGGCCGTCGGCACTGTTCTGCATGATCTCGGCCTCGTGATCGGCCTGCGGACCCCGGTACCCGCCTCCGGGCTCGGAGCACTGGGACCGGGGCTTCGACGGAACCACGACCACGGCCACGCCCAGAGCCTTCAGCCGCGCTGCGAGCCCGGGCACTTGGTCGTTCTCGGGCAGGTCGAAGCGGAGCGAGCCGTCGGCGTCCCGCTTGATCTCGGGCTGGTCCGCTGCCGGAGGGCTCGGCGAGCCGGTGGGACCGCCGGCGGGGCGGGAGGCGTTGTGGGCGCTGCCGGGCAGGACCATCGCGGCGACGACCGCCGCCGTCGCGGCGCCCACGGCGAACGGGATGCCGTACCGCCGGGCGACGGACTGGGCGGGGGGCGGGGGTGGCACGTCCGGGAGGCGTGCCATGAGCGCCGCCTTGAGGCGCTCCTCGAATCCACTGGGCCGCTCGCTCATCGGGATTCCTCCAACTGGCCTTCGGTGACGGACACCGGGGCGGCGTCCAGGGCGCGCCGGGCCCGGTGCAAGCGGACACGGACCGTTGCCCGGGTGACGCCGAGGACCTGCGCGGCCTCGGCCGGGGTGAGTGCGTCGACCTCGACGAGATCGAGGACCGCGCGCAGCGGCTCGGGCAGGACGGCGTGGCGCTCGGCCAGGTGTCTCAAGGCCCGCTGGGCGTCAATCCGTTCCTCCAGTGCGGCGAGGTCGTCGCCGTCGAGGAGGCCGCGGCCGCTGAGCCGTGCCGGTGCGCCGCCGCCTCGGGCCGGACCGCGGGTGCCCGGCGGGAGGGTGCGGGCTATCGCGAACAGCCAGGTGACCGGCGTCTTCCTGCGGGGCCGGTAACCGGCGGCCGAGCCGATGGCCGTGAGGAATATGTCCGCGGTGAGGTCGGCCGCGAGGTGCGGGTCGGCAACCCGGCGGGTGACGAATCCGAGGACGTCGTCGATGTGCTGCTCGTAGAACGCGCCGAATCCCTCGGGTGTGGTGAGACCCGGGGGTCCGGTCTCGTGACGTGGGCTGAGCACCCGGTCCTCCCTTGCGCGGGGATCCCGGATGGCCCCCTCATCCAGTACTTGGCCGGAAGTGCGCAAAGCGTTTCATCGGGAGCCGACGGCCCTGCCGGGAGCACCGGGCCGGGCAGGCGGACGC
>NZ_JBHXKA010000206.1:0-9726 GCF_042722885.1 Streptomyces sp. NPDC058401 | reverse complement strand
GCCCCCCCAATCCCCCCCCCGCGGGGTTTGGCGGCGCGGGGCCCGGGGCAGAGCCCCGGCAGCGGCGCCGCACCCGACCGCACCCCGCCCGCGCCCACGGCCCCAACCCCGCACCCGGGCCTTGGCCCCACCCCCGGACCCGGCCCGAGACCCCCGCCCACCAGCCCCCTAAGATGAGTCCAAGGCGGCCAACAGGCCCGCCATCGCCGAGGACGGCGACATGGGAGGAAGCCCGGTGCGAATCCGGCGCGGTCCCGCCACTGTGAATCCGCGCGGCCCCGGCCGCTCCGGATGAGTCAGGAACTCCCGCCGTCCTCACTGCCCGGGGCGCGGAAACCCCGAGGAAGGCCTGCCGCCGCATGATCCTGCTGCTGTCGACGTCCGACACCGATCTGCTCAGCGCCCGCGCAGCGAACGCCGGGGACGCTCCCGTCCCGTACCGGTTCGCGAACCCCTCCCGCCTTCCCCTCGCCGACCTCCCCGGTCTCCTCGACGGAGTCACCCTGGTCGTCGTCCGCCTCCTCGGCGGCCTCCGCGCCTGGCAGGACGGCCTCGACCTGCTGCTGGCCCCCGGCCAGACCCGCCCGGTGGTCGTGCTGACCGGCGAACAGGCCCCGGACGCCCAGCTGATGGAAGCCTCGACCGTCCCGATCGGCATCGCCGCCGAGGCGCACGGCTACCTCGCCCACGGCGGCCCGGCCAACCTGGACCAGCTCGCCCGCTTCCTCTCCGACACCGTGCTGCTGACCGGCCACGGTTTCGAGCCCCCGGCGGCCTCCGCCACGTGGGGCCCGCTGGAGCGCACCCCGCAGCAGGCCCTGCCGGAGGGAAGCCCCCGGATCGCGGTGCTCTACTACCGCGCGCACCAGATGAGCGGCAACACCGCCTTCGTGGACACCCTCTGCGGGGCGATCGAGGCGCACGGCGCGCAGCCGCTCCCCCTCTACGTCTCCTCCCTCCGCTCCCCCGAGCCGGAGCTGATCGCGGAGCTGGCGTCCGCCGACGCGATCGTCACCACGGTCCTCGCGGCCGGCGGCACCAAGCCCGCCACCGCCTCCGCCGGCGGTGACGACGAGTCCTGGGACGCGGGCGCCCTGGCCGGCCTGGGCGTGCCGATCCTGCAGGCCCTGTGCCTGACGGGCTCCCGGTCCGCCTGGGAGGAGAACGACGAGGGCCTGTCCCCCCTCGACGCCGCCACCCAGGTCGCCGTCCCGGAGTTCGACGGCCGTCTGATCACCGTCCCGTTCTCCTTCAAGGAGCTGGACGAGGACGGGCTGCCCGCCTACGTCGCCGACCCCGAGCGGGCCGCCCGCGTGGCCGGCATCGCCGTGCGCCACGCACGCCTGCGCCACATCGCCCGCCGCGACAAGAAGATCGCCCTGGTCCTCTCCGCGTACCCCACCAAGCACTCCCGCATCGGCAACGCGGTCGGCCTGGACACCCCGGCCAGCGCCGTGGAGCTGCTGCGCACGCTCATCGCGGGCGGGTACGACTTCGGCCCCGTCGAGGACGTACCGGGCCTGGTCTCCGGTGACGGCGACGAGCTGATCCGCGCCCTGATCGAGGCCGGCGGCCACGACCAGGACTGGCTCACCGAGGAGCAGCTCGCCCGCAACCCGGTCCGGATCCCGGCGGCCGACTACAAGCGCTGGTTCGCCGAGCTCCCCGCCGAGCTCCGCGAGAGCGTGGAGCGGCACTGGGGCGAGGCCCCGGGCAACATGTTCGTGGACCGCTCCTCGAATCCCGAGGGCGACATCGTGCTGGCGGCCCTGCGCCGCGCCAACCTGCTGATCCTGATCCAGCCGCCGCGCGGCTTCGGCGAGAACCCGATCGCGATCTACCACGACCCGGACCTGCCGCCCTCGCACCACTACCTGGCCGCGTACCGCTGGATCCAGGCCCGCGCCGAGGACGGCGGTTTCGGTGCCGACGCGATGATCCACCTGGGCAAGCACGGCAACCTGGAGTGGCTGCCGGGCAAGAACGCCGGTCTGTCGGCGTCCTGCGCCCCCGATGCCGCGCTCGGCGACCTGCCCCTCATCTACCCGTTCCTGGTCAACGACCCGGGCGAGGGCACCCAGGCCAAGCGCCGGGTGCACGCCACCCTGGTCGACCACCTGGTGCCGCCGATGGCGCGCGCGGAGTCGTACGGCGACATCGCGCGCCTGGAGCAGCACCTCGACGAGTACGCCCAGATCTCCGCGATGGACCCGGCGAAGCTGCCGGCCATCCGCGCCCAGATCTGGACCCTGATCCAGGCCGCGAAGCTGGACCACGACCTGGGCCTGGAGCAGCGCCCCGACGACGAGGGCTTCGACGACTTCCTGCTGCACGTCGACGGCTGGCTGTGCGAGATCAAGGACGCCCAGATCCGCGACGGTCTGCACGTCCTGGGCGGCGCCCCGACCGGCGACGCCCGCGTGAACCTGGTCCTCGCCATCCTGCGCGCCCGCCAGATCTGGGGCGGTACGACGGCCCTGCCCGGTCTGCGCGAGGCGCTCGGCCTCGACGAGTCCGCGGCCACCCGCACCACCGCCGACGAGGCGGAGGAGACGGCCCGCGCGCTGGTCCAGGCGATGGAGGACGCCGGCTGGGCTCCGGAGGCGGTGGCTTCGGTCGCCGCCGGCTTCTCGGCCGACGTGGCGGCCGTACTGGACTTCGCGGCCCGCGAGGTCGTACCGCGGCTGGCCGGCACCACCGACGAGATCACCCACGTGGTCAGCGCCCTGGACGGCGCGTTCGTCCCGGCCGGCCCCTCCGGCTCCCCGCTGCGCGGTCTGGTCAACGTGCTGCCGACCGGCCGCAACTTCTACTCGGTGGACCCGAAGGCCGTCCCCTCGCGCCTCGCGTGGGAGACCGGCCAGGCCCTCGCCGACTCCCTCCTGACGCGCTACCGCACGGACAACGGCGAATGGCCCGCCTCCGTCGGCCTGTCCCTGTGGGGCACGAGCGCGATGCGCACCTCGGGCGACGACGTGGCCGAGGCCATGGCGCTGCTCGGCGTCCGCCCGGTCTGGGACGAGGCCTCGCGCCGCGTCACCGGCCTGGAGCCGATCCCCCTCTCCGAGCTCGGCCGTCCGCGCATCGACGTGACCCTGCGCATCTCGGGCTTCTTCCGCGACGCGTTCCCGCACGTCATCGGCCTGCTGGACGATGCGGTGCGGCTGGCGGCCTCGCTGGAGGAGCCGGCCGAGGACAACTTCGTACGGGCCCACGCGCAGGCCGACCTGGCCGTGCACGGGGACGAGCGGCGGGCCACCACCCGCATCTTCGGCTCGCGCCCGGGCACGTACGGCGCGGGCATCCTGCAGCTGATCGACTCCCGCGACTGGCGCACCGACGCCGACCTCGCGGAGGTCTACACGGTGTGGGGCGGGTACGCGTACGGCCGGGGCCTCGAAGGGCGCGCGGCGCGCGAGGAGATGGAGACCGCCTACAAGCGGATCACGGTGGCGGCGAAGAACACCGACACCCGTGAGCACGACATCGCCGACTCCGACGACTACTTCCAGTACCACGGCGGCATGGTGGCCACCGTCCGCGCCCTGCGCGGCACGGCCCCCGAGGCGTACATCGGCGACTCGACCCGGCCGGAGACGGTCAAGACGCGCACGCTGGTCGAGGAGACCTCCCGCGTCTTCCGGGCGCGCGTCGTCAACCCGAAGTGGATCGAGGCGATGCGCCGCCACGGTTACAAGGGAGCCTTCGAGCTGGCGGCAACGGTCGACTACCTCTTCGGCTACGACGCCACGACCGGGGTGGTCGCCGACTGGATGTACGACAAGCTGACCGAGACGTACGTCCTGGACCCGGAGAACCGCGCCTTCCTGGAGGAGGCCAACCCCTGGGCCCTGCACGGGATCGCGGAGCGGCTGCTGGAGGCCGAGTCCCGCGGCATGTGGGAGAAGCCGGACCCGCAGGTCCTGGAGGCACTGCGCCAGGTGTACCTGGACACGGAGGGCAACCTCGAAGGCGAAAGCGACTAACCGGACACCGGCTGGATCAGACTGGCCGCATGTGCCACTACTGCGGCTGCCGCGAGATCCCGCTGATCAAGGAGTTCATCTCCGAGCACGAGGCGGTGACGAACGCCGCGGGCGACGCGCTGCGCGCCCTGGACTCGGGGGACCTGCCGAGGGCGCGGGCCCTCGTCGCGGAGATGACGGCCGTCCTCCTCGCCCACTGGACGGGTGAGGAGGACGGCCTGTTCGCCGTCATGGAGCGGGACCCGGAGTACGCCCCGTACATCGCGGCGCTGGTCGAGGAGCACCGCGAGCTGGCGGCGTTCCTCGCCGGCGCCGACCTCGCGGACCCGGCGGACGCCGCGGCCCTGCGCCGGGCGGTGGAGGAGCTCCACCACCACATCGCGAAAGAGGAGGACGGCCTCTTTCCCGCTTCCCTCACCGCCCTGACGGGCGACGACTGGGACCTGTCCATCAAGGCCTGGCGCACGGCCCACCCCGACGGGGACCTGAGGCCCGCCGGGTAGCCGGTGCACCGGGCAGCCGATGCGCCGGGCAGCCGCGCTGCTCCGTGGTCCGTGGTGCGGTCCGGCTACTTCGTGGTCTGGTTCAGCGCGACCAGGGCCTGCGCCCAGCGCGCGTACTTCAGCTGGCCGAAGTCGGCGACGGTCTTCACGCCGAAGGCCTCCAGCAGCAGCTCGCCGTCCTTGTCGGTGACGCCCTTGAGCGCGGCCACCGGCGCCGCGAGCACCTCGGCGAGCGGCTTGTCGGCCCACGCCTTGTCCAGCACCTTGTCGAGGTCGATCGCCATGAGTGTCCCTCCGGGATTCCAAAGTATGAACTGATGGAACAAACCTAGAACAATCGGACAAGCATCCGGCGGCGCGACACCAGCACCTTCCGGCACCCCGGGCACCCGCCCCCGACCAAGGGGCGGGCACACCCCCTCGCCCTGATCGATTCCACGTATAATCCGCCCCGTTCACCTTGTACTTCGCGTCGGATATCGGAATCGAAAAGGCTGTGACCAAGAAATGAATTCACTGCGGGCGCTTCTCGACGGCGGGATTCCGCTGGTGGCCGTCAGCTTCGACGACAGCGAGACCGAGCCGCGCGCGCACGCCGCGAAGAGCGCCGGCGTCGATGTGGCCGAACTGCGCGTCGACCGGTACGCGGCGACCGGAACGGACCATGTCCTGGCCCAGGTGGACGAGTTCAAGTCACTGCCGGTGCTGGCCACGATCCGCTCCGCGCGCGAGGGCGGCGAGTGGAAGGGCACCGAGGCCGAGCGGCTCGAACTGTTCCGCGCGCTCGCCCCCCGGGTCGACGCCGTGGACATCGAGCTTTCCTCCGGGGAAATCCTGTCCGAGGTCATCGAGGCCGCCCACCGGCACGACACGGTGGCGCTCGTCTCCTATCACAATTTCGAATTCACCCCGGCCACCGAGGAACTCCGGACCGTCATCGACGACGCGAAGAGCGCCGGCGCCGACGTGGTCAAGGTGTCCACCATGGTGCGGTCCGAGGACGACGTACGCCGGCTGGCCTCGCTCCTGCTGCGCGCCGGAGCCGAGGACACCCGGCTGATCGTCATCGCCATGGGCGAGACCGGGGCGGTCTCGCGCGTCTTCTTCCCCGCCCTCGGGTCCCGGATCACGTACTCCTTCTTCGGCGCCAGCTCCGCCCCGGGACAGCTCGACTTCCCCGAGACCTTCGGGCTGCTGCGCAAGTTCTACCCGGCCTTCGACGCGCGGAAGTCCGAAGCGTCCTGAACCCCCGCGCCGGGGAGGTGCACCCACCTCCCCGGCCGCTTCCGGGCCGCCACCCCCGCCCCCCTACCGGTCGCAGGCCCCATCCGCCACAGAACGGCGCACACGTCACCTGATGAAGTGAACTCCCCCTTATCCCACCGGTACCCGGGGTAGGGCCCTGCTGATCTCGTGAGGAACCCGATGAGACACGAGACAGTCAGATGAAAGGCCCACCCTGCCGTGACGCAGCCGTTTCAACTGCCGGATTTCTATGTGCCTTATCCGGCGCGACTGAACCCCCACCTGGAGGACGCCAGGGTCCACACCAAGAAGTGGGCCCGCGACTTCGGGATGCTGGAAGGTTCCGGCGTCTGGGAGGAGCGCGACCTCGACTCGCACGACTACGCCCTGCTCTGCTCGTACACCCACCCGGACTGCGACAGCGAGGCGCTGTCCCTGGTCACCGACTGGTACGTGTGGGTGTTCTTCTTCGACGACCACTTCCTGGAGATGTTCAAGCGCTCCCAGGACCGCGAGGGCGCCAAGGCCTACCTCGACCGGCTCGGCGCCTTCATGCCGATGGATCTGGCGGACGGGTTCCCCGAGGCCACCAACCCCGTCGAGGCCGGACTCGCCGACCTGTGGGCACGTACCGTCCCCGCCATGTCGATGGACTGGCGGGAACGGTTCTCCCTGTCCACCAAGAACCTGCTCGACGAGTCGATGTGGGAACTCGCCAACATCAACATCGGGCGGGTCTCCAACCCCCTCGAATACATCGAGATGCGGCGCAAGGTCGGCGGCGCCCCCTGGTCGGCCGGCCTCATCGAGTACGTCTCCGCGGAGGTTCCGGCGCGCGTCGCGCACTCCCGCCCCCTCGGCGTGCTGCGCGATTCCTTCTCGGACGCCGTGCACATCAGGAACGACATCTTCTCCTACCAGCGCGAGGTCTCCGAGGAGGGCGAACTCTCCAACGCCATCCTGGTGCTGGAGACCTTCCTCGGCTGCACCACCCAGGAGGCGGCCGAGGCCTCCAACGACCTCCTCACCTCCCGGCTCCAGCAGTTCGAGCAGACCGCCCTCGCCGAACTCCCCCAGCTCTTCGCCGATCACGCCATGAACCCGGCCGAGATCGCCGCCGTCCTCGCCTACGCCAAGGGCCTCCAGGACTGGCAGTCCGGCGGCCACGAGTGGCACATGGTCTCCAGCCGCTACATGAACAAGGAGGCCCGGGCCACCGCCCCGGTCACCCTGCCCTTCATGCCCTCGGGCCTCGGCACCACCGCCCTCGACCTCCGCTCCATCCTCGCCCCCCGCGCCCTGGAACTGCGCAAGCGCTCCTTCACCCACGTGCCCTTCGAGCACACCGGCCCGTCGATCGTCCCCGACGTCTACATGCCGTTCCCGCTCACCATGAGCCCGCACCTCGCCCACGCCCGCGAGGAGTCCGTCGCCTGGGCCCGGGAGATGGGCCTGATCGATCCGCAGCCCGGTGACCCCGGCTCGGCGATCTGGAACGAGGAGAAGCTGCGCGGCTACGACTTCGCGCTCTGCTCCGCGGGCATCGACCCCGACGCCACCCCCGAGGCCCTGGCCCTCAACGCCTGCTGGCTGACCTGGGGCACGTACGGGGACGACTACTACCCGGTGGTCTTCGCCCAGTCCAAGAACCTGCCGGCCGCCAAGGCCACCACCGCGCGGCTCGTCGCCATGATCCCGGTGGACCACGCGGAACAGCCCGTGGGGCTGACCGCGATGGAACGCTCCATCGGCGACCTGTGGGTGCGCACCAGCAAGGACATGACCCCCGAGGTCCGGACCGAGTTCCGGGCCACCCTCGTGTCCATGCTGCAGAGCTGGCTGTGGGAGATGGAGAACCAGATCCAGAACCGCATCCCCGACCCGGTGGACTACGCGGAGATGCGCCGGCACACCTTCGGCTCGCACCTCACGATGTACCTGTGCCGGCTGGGCCAGGCGGGCCGCGGCATCCCCGACGACATCTACGCCTCGGGCACCATCCGCTCCCTGGAGAACGCGGCGGCCGACTCCGCGTGCCTGATGAACGACATCTTCTCGTACCAGAAGGAGGTGGAGGTCGAGGGCGAGGTGCACAACTACGTGCTCGTCACCCGCAACTTCTTCGACATCGGCTACGCGGAGGCACTGCACATCTGCCACTCGCTGATGACCCAGCGCACCGAGGAGTTCGAGCACATCGTGGCGAACCAGCTGCCGCTGCTCTACGAGGACTGGAAGCTGGACGCGGAGGCCCGGGCCGGACTCGACGCGTACGTCGGCGAGTTGAAGGACTGGCTGGCCGGAATCCTGAACTGGCACGAGAAGACGGTCCGTTACCGCGAGGAGGACCTGCACCGCCTGGGCGACGGCATCTCCACCGGGGTCCTGACCCCCGACTTCGGCATGTCGGCGGCCCGGCTCTCCCTCCCCACCCGCTAACGGCGGGGCCGCTGCTGCGGCAGGGGCGGGCAGGAGGACCCCTGCCCGCCCCTGCCCTCGGCCACCTCGGCCACCTCGGCAAGCCCGTCGGCGGCCCGTCTAGAACTCGTCCGCCGTGTGCGGCAGCAGTGCGGTGCGCAGTCCCCCGTCCAGGGCCGCCGCCGCGCCCGGGGTGTGCTCCAGCACCAGGCCGGCCGCGGCCAGTTCGACGGCCCGGGTCCCGCCGAGGTAGCAGGCCGCGAGTTCCCGTACGTCCAGGGCCAGGTCCGGGGCCCGGCCCGCTGCGGCGGGCTCGTACGCCGCCCCGTCCGGGCCGGCCTTCAGGAGGAAGCGCCCCGCGTTCGCGGGCAGCCGTACGTCGGTCAGCTCCAGTACGAGTTCCACGGGTGCGGCCCACGACCGGCGGGTCAGTGCCGCCGCCACGTCGACCAGCCGCAGCCAGAGCGCCGGGAACGCGGAGGTGACCCGGACCTGGTCCCGGTCGGCGGCGAAATGCAGCAGCGGGTCGTCGGCCGGGCGGCCCCACGCGGTGACCCGGCCGGTGAGGTCGAGGGAGGCCACGCACCGCCACAGGGCGGCGGCGGCCGCCGGGGTGTCGGCCTCCAGTTCGTCGACCCGGACCAGACCCGGGGTCCGCACGCCGCCGCTGCTCCCCTCGGGCTTCGTGCGGTAGAGGACGTAGCCCGCGATGGGGTCTCCCGGCTCCCCCAGGACGATGATCCGGGGCGGGCTGAGCTCCTCGTCCTCCTCGTCCTGCTCGATGAGCCACTCCTCGGTCCAGCGCCGCTCGCTGCGGGTGGGCCGCCCGGCCCGGAGCGCGCGGGCGGCTTCGTGGTACGGGCCGACGACGGCAACCGCATCCTCGGGGAGGATCAGCCGCAGCGGCCGCCGGTCGGCCTCGATGCGCAGGGCCAGCGGCCGGGTGGAGTCGATCTCGATGGTGGCGCCCTGGGTGGCGCTGCCGTAGCCGAAGCGCCCGTAGATGGCGGCCTCGGAGGCCCACAGGGCGGCGACGGGGCTGCCGTCGGCTCCCGCCCGCCGCAGCATCTCGCCCATCAGGGCGGTCAGTACGCCGCGGCGGCGGTGGGTGGGGGCGACGGAGACGAAGGTGAGCCCGGGGCAGGGCAGGTCCGCTCCGGGCACCGAGAGCCGGAACGCGTGCGCGGCCATGAATCCGACGATCGCGCCGCCCTCGTAGGCCCCGATCCGCAGGCAGGCGCGGAGCAGCTCGTGGTGCCGCTCGCGCCCCTCCTTCTCGGGCCGGTCGTGAAAGACCAGGTACGCGAGCTCCAGCGCGCGGTCGATGTCGGCCTCGGGCACCTCGCGGATCTCCACCATGATCCGGAGACTAATCGGTCATCGCGGACCAGTCACTTGATAAGTGATGGTTTCCGGCCGCGTCCGGCCGAGGAAAGAGCACGAAGAAGCACGGAGGAGCACGGAGGAGCAACGAAGGAGCAACGAAGGAGCAACGAAGGAGCACGAAAGGGCGCGACCCCCGGGGGTCGCGCCCGGTCCACACCCTGCGAAAACTGTCGAATATAAACAAAAGA
>NZ_JBHXKA010000205.1:0-9766 GCF_042722885.1 Streptomyces sp. NPDC058401 | reverse complement strand
AACCCAGTTTTATTAACGTCTGGTGGGCTCGTTTTTGTTTATAAGCGACAGGATTAACAGATCACCACCACTCACCACGCGGCCCACCCCCCGGCGGGTGGGGGGGCGCCCACCCCCGCCGCCGCCGCACCGGCGCCGGCCCGGCGCCCCCGCAGGGAACTGGCCGCCGCCACCGTCGGCTCGGTCGTCGAGGCGTACGACTGGACCATCTACGGCATCCTCGCCCCCTACTTCGCCGAGGCCCTCTTCCCCGGCACCTCGCCCACCGCCAAACTCATCGCCGCCTACCTCGGCTTCGCCCTCGGCTTCCTGGTCCGCCCGCTGGGCAGCGTGCTCATCGGCCGCCTCACCGACACCCGCGGCCGGCGCTACGGACTGACCCTCACGGTCGGCCTGATCGCCGCGGGCTCCCTGTTCCTGGCCGTCATACCCGGCTACGCCTCCATCGGACTGGCCGCTCCGCTCCTGGTGGTCGGGGCCCGGCTGGTGCAGGGGCTGTCGGTCGGGGCGGAGAACCCCAGCGTGGCCGCGTACGTCACCGAGACCGCACCGGCAGGCCGCCGCTACTTCTACAGCGCCGTCTCCTACGGGGGCGTGGTGCTGGGCAGCGCGCTCTCCTTCATCGTCATGAACGTCCTGCTCGGGGTGTTCGGGGAGAGCGGAGTCGAGGACGGCGCCTGGCGCTTCGGCTTCGTCTTCGGCGGACTGCTCGGGCTGACCGCCCTGTGGATCCGGCGCGGCGCGGCGGAGCAGGAGGCAGCGGCACCGGCCGGGAAAGCGCCGAGCCCCTGGCCCGTGCTGCGGGCCCATCTCGGGCGGCTCGCCGTGGTGTTCGCCATCACCTCCGGGGCCACCACCGCCTTCTACTTCGTCACCGTCGACTTCCCCTCGTACGCCGAGAGCGCCGGGGCCGCCACCAAGGAGGAGACCTCCGCCGCCCTGCTCCTCGGCATGGTGGCGCTGCTCGCGGCCATGCTCGGCGGCGGCAAGGCCGCCGACCGGTTCGGCGCCCTGCCCGTGCTGCGCCTGGGCTTCGCCGGACTCGCCCTGGGCAGCGTGCCGCTGCTCATGGCCATGACCGCCGGACGGGTTCCCGTCCCCCTCGTCACCGTGGTCCTGCTCTTCCTGCTGGGCCTCCCGCTCGCGGTGAGCAACGTCTTCGCGGGGCAGCTGTTCCCGCCCGCCGTGCGCGCCGTCGCCGTCGGACTGCCCACCGCGGCCGCGATCAGCCTCTTCGGCGGCACGTTCCCGATGCTCGCGGAACTCCTGAGGTCGGCCGGCCACAACGCCTGGCTGCCGTGGTGGCCCGCACTGACCGCCGCGGTGGCGCTGGCCGCCTCATGGGCCGTACAGGAACACCCCGGTGGCGAACACCCCGTGTCCGTAACCCCTCATGCCTGAGAAGGACGCCATGACTGCACTGCTCGAAGGTCTCGACTCGCTGATGCCGGCCCTGGAAGCCGACTACCGCGAACTGCACACCCACCCCGAACTCGCCTTCCAGGAGAAGCGGACGGCGGCCCTCGTCGCCGAACGCCTCGCCGCCCAGGGCGGCTGGGAGATCACCACCGGCGTCGGCCGCACCGGCGTGGTCGCCGTGCTGCGCAACGGCGAGGGACCGGTGGCCATGCTGCGCGCCGACATGGACGCGCTGCCCGTCAAGGAAGCCACCGGGCTGCCCTACGCGAGCACCGAGACCGCCACCGACGAAGCGGGCGCCGAGGTCCCGGTGATGCACGCCTGCGGGCACGACCTGCACGTGGCCGCGCTGATCGGGTCCTGCGCCCTGTTCGCCCGCAACCTCGGGGCCTGGCGGGGCACCGTCGTCGCCGTCTTCCAGCCGGGGGAGGAGAGCGGCTACGGAGCCCGCGAGATGGTCGAGGACGGCCTCTTCGAGCGCTTCCCGCGCCCCGACGTGATCCTCGGCTCGCACGTGGGCCCCGGCCCGGTCGGCCTCGTCGCGACCCTGCCCGGCACGGTCATGGGCGCCACCGACTCGATCACCGTCAAGCTCTTCGGGCGCGGCGGCCACGGCTCGAAGCCCGAGGCGGCCGTCGACCCCGTGGTGATGGCGGCCTCGCTCGTCCTGCGGCTCCAGACCGTGGTCTCCCGCGAGATCGCCGCCCAGGAACCAGTGGTGGTCACCGTCGGCAAACTGCACGCCGGCACCACCGCCGCGGTCATACCCGACACGGCCGAGCTCGGCATCAACGTGCGCACCAGCTCCGCGCCGGTCCGCGAGAAGGTCCTCGCGGCCATCGAGCGGCTCGCGCGGGCCGAATCGGCCGCCGCGGGCGCGACCGCCGACCCGGAGATCACCTCCGTGTACCACCTGCCGATGACCGTCAACGACACCGCGGCCGCCGAGCGGGTGGCCGACGCCCACCGAGAGCACTTCGGGGCCGGCGCCGTCATGACGATGGGCCCGACCACCGCCAGCGAGGACTTCGGACTCCTCGCCACCGCCGCCCAGGTCCCCTCCGTGTACTGGTTCTACGGCGGCCTCGACCCGCAGGCCTTCGGCGAGGCCTTCGCGGCCGGCAAGCTGGAGGAGCTCCCGCAGAACCACTCCTCCACCTTCGCGCCCGTCGCCGGACCCGCGCTCTCCGTCGGCATCCGCACGATGGCCACGGCCGCACTGCCCTGGCTCGCCGCGGGCGGCACCGAGGCCCCGGCCGACGCCGACGGCGCGGACGGCGCCGACGGCTCGGACGAGGGTGAGGGGGGCGGGACGGCATGAGCACCGACCGGCCGCACATCATCGTCCTGCACCGCTGGCGGGACACCCACGCGCACTACGCCGACTACCTCGACCACGGCGCCGCCCACGTCACCTACGTGAGCACCGAGCTCGGCCGCGCCTCGTTACCCGGGACCGCCGCCGCGGTCACCACCGTCGCCCTCACCGACGACCTGCCCGCCGTCCGCGCCGCCGTGACCGGGCTCGTGGCCCGCTTCGGCGCCCCGGCGCGGCTGATCGCCCTCAACGAGGGGGACCTGGACACGGCCGCGCTGATCCGCGAGGAGTTCGCGATACCCGGCCAGCACACCGCCGAACTGGCCGTGTTCCGCGACAAGCTGACCATGTGCCGCACGGCCGAGGCCGCCGGACTGCCGGTGCCCGCCTTCGCCCCCGCCCCCGACCCGGCCGCCGTGCTCGCCTTCGGCGAGGCCCACGGCTGGCCGCTGGTCGTCAAACCGCACCGCGGCACCGCCAGCCGGGGCGTGGTCCAGATCGACTCCGCCGCCGAACTGGCCGAACTCGGCGCCCTGGCCGCCGCCCTGGCCGCCGAACCGCACCTCGTACAGAGCTACGTGGACGGGCCGATCCTGCACATCGACGGCCTGTGGGAAGGCGACTCCCTCGGCAGCTGGACCGTCTCGCGCTACGTCGGCGGCACCTGCGCCGACTTCACCCAGGGCACCTGGCTCGGCTCCGTAGAGGAGGACGACCCCGCGCTGCTGGAGGCCGTCGAGGCCTTCGCCGCCGCGGTCGGCCCCGCCCTCGGCGGCTCCCGGCCCTGGGTCTTCCACCTGGAGGCCTTCGTCACCCCGGCCCCGGGCGGCGGGCCCGCCCTGGTCTTCCTGGAGTGCGGGGCCCGGGTCGGCGGCGGGGAGATCCCCTTCACCTGGCGCGACGTCCACGGCGTCGACCTGATGGCCGCCGCCGTCGACATCCAGCTCGGCCTGACCCCGGTCCTGCCGCCGCTCAAGACCGGCGGGGTCGGCGGCTACCTGCTGCTCCCGCTCCCCGTCCCCGCCCCCTGCCGCGTCGAAGCGGCCGGCTGGGTACGGGAACCCGCGCCCGGCCGGCTCCCGTACGCCGTCAAGCACACCCCGGTCGGCTCCACGGCCCCGGCGATCAGCGGCTACGAGCACGTCGGCACCCGCTTCCGCTTCCGCGGCGCCACCACCCGGGAGGTCGAGGCCGCCATCACCGAGTCCGCGAACTCCTTCCGGCTGACCTGCGTACCGGTCGGAGCCCCGTCCGCCGACGGCCCGACGGGCTGACCCCCCTCCACGTCTCGCACCCCCTGTTCTCCGGGGCGAACCAGCACCACGCCCCGTACCGGAAAGGAATCCACCGTGGTCTTCACGACCTCCGAACGCCAGCGCGTCATCCTCGTAGGCAGCCGCATCCAGCAGTACCGCGAGTACGCCCTGGCCTCCCTCGCCCAGCACTACGAGGTGACCCTCGTCGCGCCGGAGGCCCCCACCTGGCAGGCCCGTTACGTGGAGACCCACCGGATCGCCGACACCACGGACGCCGCCAAGCTGTACGCCCCGGTCGCCGACCTGCGCGGCGAAGTCGCCAACGCCGCGATCGTCACCTGGGACGAGTGGTCCCTCGTCGCCGTGTCCTCGGTCGCCAAGAAGCTCGGCATGCGCGCCATGGACCCGGCCGCCGCCAAGATCTGCCGCGACAAGTACGCCACCCGCCAGGCCCTCGAAGCGGCCGGCATGGCAGCCGTCCGCTACATCCCGGCCACCACCGAGGAGGAGGCCGTCGCCGCCGCCGAGTCCATCGGCTTCCCCGTCGTCGTCAAGCCCCGCACCCTCGGCGGCAGCTTCGGCGTGATGATGGCCCGCGACGTGGACGGCCTGCGCCGGGCCTTCCGGCTCGCCTCCACCAGCCGCCTGCGCGGCGCCGGCACCACCGCCTCGGTCCTGATCGAGGAGTTCATCGAAGGCCCCGAACTGAGCGTGGACAGCGTCGTCGTGGACGGCGTGGCCACCCCGGTCTGCGTGGCCCGCAAGCGCCTCGGCGCCCACCCGTACTTCGAGGAAGTCGGCCACCTCGTCACCGACTGGCGCCACGAGCCCTGGGCCGACGCCGTCACCCAGCTGGTCCAGGACTCGCACCGCGCGGCCGGAGTCGACTACGGCGTCACCCACACCGAACTGCGCGTCGCCGCGAACGGCCCCCGCCTCATCGAGCTCAACGGCCGCCTCGGCGGCGACCTCATCCCGCACCTCAACAAGCTCGCCACCGGCGTGGACCTGCCGCTGGCCGCCGCCCGGATCGCCTTCGAGGAGACCCCGGACATCACCCCGACCCGCGCGCTGAGCGCCGAGGTCCGCTTCCTCTACCCGGCCTACGACGGCGCCGTCGACCGCGTCGTCCTGCCCGCCCCCGAGGACGTGGAGGACCTGGCCGAGGCCGTCGCCCTCGTCGAGCCCGGCGACGAGCTGCTGCTCCCGCCCCGCGGCCTGACCCCCCGCTCCGCCGCGCTCGTCGCGGTCAGCGAGACCCCGGCCGGCACCCGCCGCGCCCTGGACCGCGCCGAGGCGCTCTCCCGCACCGAGGTCTCCGGAGTCGCCGCACACCGGCTCGGCGCCCGCGTCGAGAACGCCGTGACCCGCCGCTTCTTCGACCACGAGCGCACCGCGGCCCGCCAGACCGTCTCCGGAGTCCGCGGCGTGGAATGGTTCCGCTACGGAGCCGGCGGCGGCGAGGGACTCAACCGCCCCGTCTTCCTCAGCGAGGCCGACGTGACGGGCCTGGAACACGACCTCAACGGCCTCTTCGAACTCCTCAAGGCCGTGCCCGCCCGGCTCTTCGGCGGCGACCTGCGCGCCTTCGCCACCGCCGTCGGCATGTCCCCCACCCAGGCCGACCTGGTCCTGCGCGGCTCCGTGGACGAGCTCGCCCCGCTCTCCCGCGCCGACCTGTACCGCGAGACCGGCGGCTTCCGCGTCATGGAGCTCAACACCGGCTCCTCGCTGGGCGGCTGGCAGATGGGCGAGTTCGCCCGCGCCCTGATCCAGGACGCCGAGTTCGCCGAGTTCGCGGCCACCGAAGGCCTCGTCTACCCCGACCCGCTCGCCCGCATCACCGAGGTGCTGCGCCGCCAGGCCCCCTCCCTCGAAGGCATCGAGCGGCCGCTGCTGGCGATCACCGACTGGCCCGAGGGCTTCGAGAAGTCCAAGTGCTGGATGGAGTTCGTCGTACCGGCCTTCGAACGGCTCGGCTTCGAGACCGTCGTCTGCCACCTCGGCGACTTCGCCTACGAGAACGGCAACGTCCTCCACCAGGGCCGCAAGGTCGACGTGGTCTACCGGATGTTCCTGCCCGGCGAAATGCCCGACGAGCCCCGCACCTACGACCTCGTCAACCCGCTCCTCGACGCCGTCGAGGCCGGCACGGTCGAACTGTTCGCCCCGCTCGACTGCGAGCTGTACGGCAACAAGGGCAGCCTCGCGATGCTCAGCGACGAGCGCAACCGCGCCGTCTTCACCGAGGCCGAGCGCGAGCTCATCGACCGGATCCTGCCCTGGACCCGCTTCGTCCGCGACGAGAAGGTCACCTTCGGCGGCGAGAAGATCGACCTGCTGCCCTACGCCATCGCCAACAAGGACCACCTGGTCCTCAAGCCCACCCTGCTCTACGGCGGCGTCGGCGTCACCCCCGGCTGGACCACCGACCAGAAGGAATGGGTCGCCAAGCTCCGCCAGGCCGTCGACGGCCCCTACGTCCTCCAGCACCGCCTGCTGCCGACCACCGAGCGGTTCCTCTCCGAGGACGGCGAGACCTGCGAGGACATGGCCGTCGCCTACGGAACGCTGATGGTCGACGGACGCTACGCCGGCACCCTGGCCCGCGGGGTCACCGACCCGGCCGTCGGCATCGTGAGCATGCTCCGCGGCGCCCAGATCGGCTGCGCCTTCCACGTCGACCCGGCCGCCGAGGGAGTGGAAGCGAAGTGACCGACATCGGGAACGGGGCCGCCGAGCCGGTGGAGGAGACGGCGGCCGGCGCACCGGCCGCCGCCGCCCCCGCCACGCTCTGGCGGGACCCGGAGTTCCTCAAGTTCTGGTCCGGGGAGGCGATCTCACAGGTCGGGGCCCAGGTCACGACCCTGGCGCTGCCGCTCACCGCGGTGCTGACGCTCGACGCCAGCTCCTCCCAGGTGGGCTTCGTCAACGCGGCCTCCTACGCCCCGTTCCTGATGGTCACCCTCCTGGTCGGCGTCTGGGTCGACCGGGTGCGCCGCAGGCCCCTGATGATCATGGCCAACGTGGGGCGCGCGCTGCTGGTCAGCGCCGTACCGCTGCTGGCCGTGCTCGACCTGCTGCGCATCGAGTACGTGTACGTGGCCGCGCTGCTCGTGGGCACCCTCACGGTGGTCTTCGACGTCTCCTACCAGTCCTACCTGCCGACCCTGGTCGGCAAGCAGCACCTGGTCGAGGGCAACAGCAAGCTCCAGGGCACCAGTTCGCTGGCCCAGATCGGCGGGCCCGGACTGGCCGGCCTGCTCATCGGCTGGGTCACCGCCCCCTACGCGCTGCTGATCAACGGGATCTCGTACCTCGTCTCCGTGCTGACGCTGCTCGCCGTACGGCGCGTCGAGCCGGAGCCGGTGCCCCAGCAGGAGCGCACCGGGATCCGCACCAGCATCGCCGAGGGCATCCGGATCATCTGGGACAGCGCCCACCTGCGGGCCTGCGCCCTCCAGTCCGGGCTGTACAACCTGTGCTGGATGTCCCTCCAGACGGTGTTCGTGCTCTACGCGGCCCGCACGCTCGGCATCTCGCCCGGCGGCATCGGGCTGCTGCTGGGCACCGGGGCGGTCGGCTCGCTGGCCGGCTCGATGCTCGCGCAGTGGCTCAAGCGCAGGATCGGGCTCGGCCACGCCATCCTGGCGGCGCTGCTGCTGTGCTGCCTGGCCCCCGCGGCCATCCCGGCGGCCCCGGCGAACGGCGGGGCGCTCTCGCTGGTCCTGTTCGTCGCCGCCTTCGGCCTGATCGGGGCCGGCGGCACCATGGCCAACATCCACATCATCAGCCTGCGCCAGTCCATCACCCCGGACCACCTGCTGGGCCGGATGAACGCCGGGTACCGCTTCGTCTCCTGGGGGACGCTCCCGCTCGGCGCCCTGCTGGGCGGCTGGCTCGGCGACCTCATCGGGCTGCGCGAGACGCTGTTCGTCACGGCCGGGCTGTTCCTGACCGCCGTCCTGGTGGTCCTCAACTCGCCGGTGTGGCGCCTGAAGGAGTTCCCGCCCCAGCTCGTCGCGCAGCCGCGGAAGGTGGACGCAAGGTGACCCCGAACCCCGTACAGGAACCGCGCGGCATCGGGAGCCTGCTCGCCCGCCGGACCGGCTGGGGCCGCTCCGACGCGGTGAGCCGGATCCTGGCGGCCGCCGCCGCCCCCGGGGTGCTCTCGATGGCCGGCGGCATCCCGGCCCCCGACAGCTTCCCCGTGGCCCGGCTCGCCGAGGCCACCGACCGGCTGTTCGCCGGGCAGGCCGTACGAGCGCTCCAGTACGCCCCCACGGACGGCATCGCCCCGATGCGCGAGGTGATCGCGGCCCGGGCGAGCGAAACCGGGGCCCCCGTCGGCCCCGACCGGGTGATGGTCACCGCGGGCAGCCAGCAGGGCCTGGACCTGGTCGCCCAGACCCTCATAGACGAGGGCGACGAGGTGGCCCTGGACGACCCGAGCTACCTGGGCGCCGTACAGGTCTTCCGGCGCGCCGGAGCCCGGCTGCTGCCGGTCCCCGGCGACGCGGACGGGATGCGCACCGACGTCCTGGAGCAGCGCCTCCTCGCCGGGGCGCGGCCCAAGCTCGTCTACGTGGTCCCGCACTTCCACAACCCCACCGGGGCCGTGCTCTCCGAGGAGCGGCGCCGCCACCTGGCGTCGCTGGCCGAGCGGTTCGGATTCCTCGTCGTCGAGGACGACCCGTACGGGGACCTGGCCTTCGAGGGGAGCCGACTGCCGTCCACCGACGTCCACAGCGGACGGGTGGTCCGGCTGATGAGCCTCTCCAAGACGGTCTGCCCGGGACTGCGGGTGGCCGGTCTGGTCGCCCCGGCCGAGCTGATCGGGGAGCTGGTCGCCGCCAAGCAGTGCGGGGACCTCCAGACCAACACCTTCGGCCAGTACCTGCTGGCCGATCTGCTGGGGGACCCGGAGTTCCTGCCGGCCCACCTGGCGGGCCTGCGCACGCTGTACGGCGGCCGGGCCCGCGCCATGGAGACGCTGCTGCGCGAGCGGCTGCCCTGGCTGGACTTCGAACGGCCGCGCGGCGGGCTCTTCTTCTGGTGCCGGCTGACCGACCCCCGGGTGGGCTCGGACGCGCTGTACGCACACGCGCTGGCGCAGGGGGTGGCCATCGTTCCCGGCACGCCCTTCTGCATCGAGGAGGACGGCTCGAGGGTCCTGCGGCTGTCCTTCGCCTCCCTGGACGGCGCCCAGCGCCGGGAGGGGGTCGCGCGGCTCGCCTCGGCCTGGGAGAAGGCCCTCACCGACGGGCCGTGACCAGAGCTTTTCAGCCATCCGTTTTTCGTCCACACCCTTTCGTCCACACCCTTAAGGAGCAAGGCCGTGACAACGACGTCGCCCGCACCGGTGACCGCCGAATCCCTGGTGGCCCGGCTGTTCCAGGTGATCGACACCCGCTCGTGGGACCGGCTCGGCGAGGTGTTCGCGCCGGACGCCGTGTACGAACGTCCGGGCTACCCGGCGCTGGAGGGCCTCGACCGGATCCGCCGGTTCTACGAGCACGAGCGGATCATCACCTCGGGCGCCCACGAGGTGAGCCAGGTGACCGGCGGCCTCGCCGCGGCCGCCTGCTGGGGGCGCTTCCAGGGAGCCGACAAGGACGGCAAGACCCTGGACGAGGCCTTCGCCGACACCTACCTCGTCCGTGACGGCAGGATCGAGCGCCGCAAGACCTTCTTCTACCGCCCGGCGATCTGACCGCGGCGGTCGCGGCACGGCTGCGGGCCGGGTCCGGACCGCCGGGGGGCGGTCCGGACC
>NZ_JBHXKA010000204.1:0-9825 GCF_042722885.1 Streptomyces sp. NPDC058401 | reverse complement strand
GCCTCCGGCCGGGGTGTGTCTTTTCAGCCGTCCGGCGTTTGAGGACCGGGGTCTGGGGCGGAGCCCCAGGGGGGTCCGGGCGCAGCCCGGCACCCCGCTTTCAGCCCGTCCGGCGTTTGAGGACCGGGTCCGGGCAGAGCCCGGGGACTCCCTCAGCCCCGCCGGCGTTTGAGGCGCGGGTCCGGGCAGAGCCCGGGGAACGGTGGAAGGGTGGGTAGGGGAACTCCGCCCGCGCAGCGGCAAAGGGGACTTCGTCCCGCGCAGCGGCAGAGGCAGCGGGTGCTGCGGGGACTGTGCCCCGCGCAGCGGTGAAGGGGGCTGCGGGGGCTTCGCCCCGCGTAGTGGGGCGGGGGCTACAGGCGGGTGGCGTAGGCGCGGACGTCTGCGTCGGGGTCGGTGGTGGCTGTGGCCAGGGCGGCCAGGGCCGATGGGTCGGGGCGGTGGGCGCGCAGGGCGAGGACCGCGGCTTTGCGGACGTCCGCGTTCGGGTCGGACAGCGCGAGCGAGAGGGGCGGCACCGCCACCGCGGGAGGGGCCGAGGACAGTCCGGTGGCGGCTCCGGCACGGACCTGCCAGGCGGGGTCGGAGAGGGCGGAGACGGCCCGCGCCGCGTGGCCGCCGGTCAGGGCCACTGCCGCGAGCGCCGCCGCCCGGACCAGGGGGTCGGGGTCCGACAGGAGCGGGGGCAGGGCGGAGCCGGCGCGGAGGGTGCCCAGGGCCTTGGCGACGGCGACGCGGACCTCCCGGGAGGGGTCTCCGGCGGCCGGAGCCAGCGCGGCCGCCGCGTCCACGGAGACCAGCGCCCGCACCGCCTGGATGCGGACGTCGACGTCGGCGTCGCGCAGGGACTGCTCGTACAGGCCGGGCTCCCCGAGCCGCAGGACCCGTAGGGCTTCGAGCGCCGCCGAGCGGACCGCCGGATCCGCCACCGCGAGGCCCGCCCGCAGGGCGGCTCCCAGGGCGGGGTCGGGCGCGAGCACCTCCAGGAGTTCGCGCAGCGCCGCCGCCGCGGCCGCGCGGACCGCCGGGTCGGGGTCGGCGAGCCGCGCCCCGAGGGCGGGGCCGGCCCCTTCCGGGACGGTTTCGCCGAGTACGGCCACCGCTGTGGCGCGGACCGCCGGGTCGGGGTCGTCGAGGTAGGGGAGGAGGGCGTGCAGGCCGGGGGCCTCCTCCGCGAGGGAGAGGAGCTCCAGGATCCGGGGCGAGCCCGGGGCGGTTGCGGTGTCCCGGCCGGCCGCCGCGGGGGCCGCGGCCCGGCCTCCGGCCAGGGCCACGCCGACCAGTTCGACCTCGCCCAGGTGCTGCGAGGGCCCGCCCGTCGGGGTGAACTCCGCAACCGGCACCAGGTACGGCTCGACCGGCCGCGCCGTGAACTCCATCGCCCCCGAAGGGGACTTGCGCAGGTCCAGGTGGTGCAGCCAGCCCGCGTCATCGCGCTCGGGGTGGTCGAGCCGCTCGTGGTACAGCCCCCAGCGGGATTCGGTGCGGGCGAGCGAGGCCCGCGCCGCCATCTCCGCGCAGTCCCGGATGAAGGAGACCTCCGCGCAGCGCATCAGCTCGTGCGGGGTCGTGGCCCCCATCTCGCCGATCTCCCGCTCCATCCGGGTGAAGGCCTCCACGGCGAGCGAGAGCTTCGCGCCGGTCTTGGGCGGGGCCACGTAGTCGTTCACGAACCGCCGCAGCTTGTACTCGACCTGCGGCTGCGGCGGACCGTCCGGGTGGCGCAGCGGCCGGTAGATCAACTCGTGGGCGGCGGCGAGCTGGTCGGCGGGCAAGTCCCCTTCGTACGGCCGGTACTGGGCGGCGTCCGCCCCCGCCAGATCGCCGAAGACGAAGGCGCCGATCATGTAGTTGTGCGGTACGGAGGCCAGGTCCCCGGCCGCGTACAGCCGGGGCACGGTGGTGCGGGCGTGGTCGTCGACGCGGACGCCGGAGGCCGAATGGCCGCCGCACAGCCCGATCTCCGAGATGTGCATCTCGATGTCGTGCGTGCGGTAGTCGTGGCCCCGGTTCGCGTGGAAGGTGCCGCGCGTCGGCCGCTCGGTGGTGTGCAGGATCGATTCGACGGCGGCGACGGTCTCCTCGGGCAGGTGGCTGAGCTTGAGGTACACCGGGCCCCGGTCGGAGGCGAGTTCGGCGGCGAACTCCGACATCATCTGCCCCGACCAGTAGTCGGAGTCGACGAACCGCTCGCCGTGCCGGTTGACCTGGTAGCCGCCGAAGGGGTTCGCGACGTACGCGCAGGCCGGGCCGTTGTAGTCCTTGATCAGCGGGTTGATCTGGAAGCACTCGATGCCGGTGAGCGCGGCGCCCGCGTGGTAGGCCATCGCGTAGCCGTCACCGGCGTTGGTGGGGTTCTCGTACGTCCCGTAGAGGTAGCCGGAGGCCGGGAGCCCGAGCCGTCCGCACGGGCCCGTCGCGAGGATGACGGCCCCCGCCCGCACGGTCACGAAGGCGCCGGTACGGGTGTTGAAGGCGGCCGCGCCGATCGCCCGGCCGTCCTCGGGATCGGTCAGCACGCGGACCGGCATGACCCGGTTCTCGATCCGGATCAGCTCGCGCATCTCACGGCGGCGCAACTGCCGGTACAGCACCTTCTTGACGTCCTTGCCCTCCGGCATGGGCAGCACGTACGAACCGGAGCGGTGGACCTGGCGGACGGCGTACTCGCCGTGCTCGTCCTTCTCGAACTTCACCCCGTACGACTCCAGGCGCCGCACCATGCCGAACCCGCGGGTCGCCGTCTGGCGGACCGTGGACTGGTCGACGATCCCGTCGTTCGCCCGGGTGATCTCGGCGACGTAGTCGTCCGGGTCGGCGCGGCCCGGGATGACCGCGTTGTTGACCCCGTCCATGCCCATGGCGAGGGCGCCGGAATGCCGTACGTGCGCCTTCTCCAGGAGCAGCACCCGCGCACCGGCCTCGGCCGCGGTCAGCGCCGCCATCGTGCCGGCGGTGCCACCGCCGATGACGAGGACGTCGCAGGTCAGTTCCTCGGCGTCGGCGATCGCGGGGAGATCCATGAGGGGCCTTTCAGAGAGAGTCGAGGATGCGGCGGCGCAGTGCGGAACGGTCCGCCGTACGCGAGCGCGGATGCGGTACGTCGATCAGCTCGCCGGTGGCGAGGAGCGCGACGCGGTCGCCGAGATGCAAGGCCTCGTCCACGTCATGGGTGACGAAGACGACGGTGGCGCCGGTACCGGCCAGGACCGTGACGAGCAGGTCCTGCATCTCGGCACGGGTCTGGGCGTCCAGCGCACCGAACGGCTCGTCCATGAGGACGGCGCGGGGAGCGGCCGCGAGCGCACGGGCCAACTGGACGCGCTGGCGCTGGCCGCCGCTGAGCTGGTGCGGATGCTTGTGCGCGTGGTCGGCGAGGCCGACGCGGGCCAGCCAGTCGGTGGCGATGCGGCGGCGCTCCGCGCGGGGCGTCTTGCGGATGGCGAGGGGCAGTTCGACGTTGGCCCGGACCGTGCGCCAAGGGAGCAGGGCGTCGTCCTGGAACACCAGGGCCCGGTCGGCGTGCGGGCCCGTCACCGGGGCGCCGTCCTGGGTGACGGCGCCGGCGAGCGGGGGCAGCAGCCCGGCGAGGGTGCGCAGCAGAGTCGACTTCCCGCAGCCGGAGGGCCCGACGACGGTGAGGACCTCGCCCGGGGCGACGGCCAGCCCGAGCCCGTCGAGAAGCGGCACGGACGCGGGGCGGCCCAGGCGGACGCCCTCCAGGCGGAGGGCGGCGCCGGTGGGTGGGGCGGGGGTGAGGGTTTCTGTGGCCATGGCCCTTCCTGTGGCTGCGGGGGTGGTCGTGGGTGCGGGTCCCGGGGGGCCGGGGTGGCGTGCGTATCGTCGGCTGGCTGTGCGCTTGGGGTGGGCCCTGCGGGGCAAGGTCCCCTACCCGCCCTTCCACCGTTCCCCGGGCTCCGCCCGGACCCGCGCCTCAAGCGCCGGCGGGGCTGGGTGTGTCCCCGGCCCCGGCACCGACCCACCGCAGCCGTGCCCCGCACCGACTACCCGTCACGCACAGGTCGTCGCCGCAGAACATCCAGCCTCGCCGGCGTTTGAGGCGCAGGGGTCCGGGGACTGGTCCCCGGCAACGGTGCTGAGCGAGAGGGGAGCCACCGCGTCAGGTGGCGGCCCGTGCGCTCGACGGCCGTCGAGGTGAGCCAGCCGAGCGCGCCGATCGTGGCCATGCCGACGAAGACCCCGGGGTAGTCCACGACGGTGTAGTCCTGCCAGGTCCGGTAGCCGACCCCGTACTCACCCGAGATCATCTCCGCGGAGATCACGCAGATCCACGACACCCCGATGCCGACCGACAGCCCCCCGAAGATCCCGGGGAGCGCCCCGGGGAGGACCACCGAGAAGAGGATCCGGCCGCGGCTGCCGCCCATCGTCAGGACGGCCTCCTCCCACACCGGTGCCAGCGCGGACACCGCATGCCGCGTGGAGACGAGCACCGGGAAGAACGCCGCCGCGCAGGTGATGAAGACGATCCCCTGCTCGTTGGACGGGAAGAGCAGGATGGCCACCGGCACCAGCGCGATCGCCGGTATCGGCCGTAGGACTTCGAAGAGAGGCCCCAGCAGGTCCGCCGCGAGCCGGGAGCGGGCGATCGCCGTGCCCGCCGCCACCCCCAGGACGGCCGCCAGTGCGAAGCCCGTCACGATGCGCCGCAGGCTGAAGCCGAGGTCCTGCCAGTAGGGGCCGGTCGTCGCCCGCTCGGCGAACGTCGAGGCCACCTCGCCCACCGTCGGGAACTGCTCGAAGCGGAGCCACAGGTTGATGTCGAGGGAGGTGAGCAGCTGCCAGGCGACGAGGGCCGCGGCGAGCGAAGCCAGCCGCAGCAGCCGACGGCGGGCCGTCATGACGCGAGGGATCCAGCCGCGGCCGAGGCCGCAGCGGAGGCTTCGGCGAAGGACACGATCCGCGCCCCTGACCCCGCCCGCTGCTCGGCGTACGCCTTCGCACCCGCCGCGGTGACGAACGCCCGCAGTGCGGGGCCCTCCGCCACCCAGACCGCCTTGTCGGCGAACCAGAGCGTGCCCGTCACCGCGTCCGGGACGTAGGCCGCCCGGACCCCGCCCGGCCCCGCCGCCGCGAGGGCCTTCAGCAGGGCCGCCGGGGTGTCGAAGGCCTGCGTGCGGTTGCCTTCCTTCAGCCACAGCTCCGGCCGGGCCGGCGCGGCGGCCGGGAACTCCGCGCCCGCCCCGGAGCCCGCCGCGACCCGCGCCAGCGGCGCGGGGTCCACGAAGGCGTCCACGTCGACGGAGTCCACCAGCTTCGCCGCCTTGAGGACGGGCACGTCCTCCTTCAGCGCCGCCAGCAGTTCGGGACGCAGCGCCGGGTCGAAGGTGGCGATGCCGTTGGCCCCGTTGTAGAGGTACACGACCTCCGCGGGCAGGCCGGTCTCCTTGGCCACCGCCTCGGCCGCGACGACCGGCTGGGTGCGCAGGTACTCGGTCGCCTTGCGCTGGGCCCGTAGGAAGTCGTCCAGTACGGCGGGGCGTTCGGCCGCGAACTTCTCGCGGACCGTGACCCCGTGGAAGGTCGGCAGGTTCAGCTCGGCCCCGTCGTACAGGGCCTTGGCCCGTCCCTCGAAGGCCAGTTGGCCCGGCCAGGCGACGAACTGCGACAGGGCGTCGACGCTGCCCGCCTGGAGGGCCGAAGCGCCCACGCTGGGCTGCTGGTTGAGCTTCTCGATGCCCTTCTCGGGATCGATGCCGGCGCGCTGCAGGGCCCGTACGAGGGTCCCGTCGGCGGCCGAACCGACCGAGGTGGAGACCTTCTTCCCCTTCAGGTCCGCGAGGGATCCCAGCTTCGAATCGGCTGCGGTGACCACGGTGTTGAGGCCGCCGCGCAGGTTGTAGCCGGTGACGGAGACGAGGCGGGTGGGCTGCTTCAGCTCCTTGCCGCGCGCCGCGTTGATGAGGAGGGGGAAATCGCCCATCGAGCCGATGTCGATCTTCCCCGCGGTCATCTGGGCGGTGATCGGCGCGCCGGTGGCGTAGTCCTGCCAGTCGACCTTGTAGGTGACCCCGTCCTTCTTGCCGCGCGCCGCGAGCTCCTGCTCGAAGTACCCGAGGGAGCGCAGGAGCGTACCGGCGGTGACGGTGTTGATGGTCTTGGACTGGTACCCGACGGTCACCGTGACCGTCTTGGATCCGCCGTCCGCACCGGAGGCGGCGCCGCACGCGGTGGCCAGCGGGAGGCTCAGCAGGAGCACGGGAGCGAGGGCTTTCGTATGCGTACGCATCGGGAGCGGGCGGCCTTTCACCGGAGCAGATAGGGCATGTTGACGGTCACCGCGCCGGTGGGACAGCGGGCGGCGCACGGGCCGCAGTACCAGCACTCGTCCACGTGCATGTACGCCTTGCCGTTGTCCTCGCGGATCGCGAGCGAGTCGAGCGGACACATGTCGACGCAGAGGGTGCAGCCGTCGATGCACAGGGACTCGTCGATGGTCACGGGCACGTCGCCGCGCTGGGGGACCAGAGGCATGGCTGTCTCCAGGAAGGGAGGGAGGGGGGAAAGAACGGAGGGGGTTACGCGCCGGCAGTGCGGTGCAGCAGGCCGCTCATGGTGATCCGGTCGCCGCGGAAGCGGATGAACTCAAGGTCCACGGGCCGGCCGTCGCCGAGGTGGGTGAGGCGCTCCAGCATCAGGACGGCGGCCCCGCGCGGGGCCTGCAGGACGGCGGCGGAGTGCGCGTCGGCGTTGACGGCTTCGAGGGTGATCTCGGCGTGGCCGAGCGGCTGCCCGGTCAGGGACTCCAGCAGCCGGAAGACGTCGGTGTTCTCCAGATCGCAGCCGATCAGGTCCGCGCCGATGTCCAGGGGGACGTACGTGAGGTCGAGCGAGAGCGGCAGCCCGTCCAGGAGGCGCAGCCGCTCGATGTAGAGCACGTCGGAATGCTCGGGCAGGCGCAGCCGGGCGGCGACCGGGGCCGGGGCGCGGACGGGGCCGACGGTGCGGACCTCGTTGGTGACCCGGCCGTGTTCGTGGAGGGTTTCGGCCAGGCCCTGGAGGCGGTCGAGGCCGTGCGGGTACTTGGCGCAGACGATGACGGTGCCGACGCCGGGGCGGCGTTCGACGAGCTGCTCGCCGCGCAGCAGGTCGAGGGCCTGGCGCACGGTGTTGCGGCCGGCTCCGTAGTCGGCGGCGAGGGTGTCCTCCAGGGGGAGGACGCCGGTGGGGTAGCCGCCCGCCAGGATCTGGTGGCGCAGCAGGTCGGCGAGCTGTCGCGCCTGGTCCGCACGCAGCCGCCGGCGGCGCGCGGCGGCGACCGGGACGGTGTGTTCGCGGGTGCGTTCGGCTGGCATGGCACGGAACATACCGAGGGGGCCGGGCCGGTGGTGTTGCCGCAGTGTTGCGCCACCCGCGGGTGCCGGCGTAGGGCTACGACCTGCGCGAACGGCGGGGCGGCAGAAAGATCCGCCACCCCGCCGTCAGCAGTCGTCCCGCAATGTGGGCTAGCGGGCGTCCACGATCCGGCCGGCGACCTCGCCGAGGCCCACGCGGGTGCCGTCGGCGCCCGGCGCCCACGCGGTGAGCGTGACGGTGTCCCCGTCCTCCAGGAAGGTGCGCTTGCCGTCGGCGAGCTCGATGGCGTCGCGGCCGTTCCAGGTGAGCTCCAGCAGCGAACCGCGCTGCCCGGTCTCCGGACCGCTCACGGTGCCCGAGCCGTACACGTCGCCGGTGCGCAGGGAGGCGCCGTTGACGGTCATGTGGGCGAGCTGCTGGGCGGCGGTCCAGTACATCGACGCGAACGGCGGCTGCGCCACCTCCTGCCCGTTGATCGAGACCGTGATGCGCAGGTCGAAGCCGCCGGGGCGGTCGGCGCCGGAGTCGTCGAGGTAGGGCAGGAGCGGGAAGTCCCGGACCGGCGGGGCGACCCGGGCCGCGTCCAGGGCCTCCAGCGGGGTGACCCAGGCGGATACGGAGGTGGCGAAGGACTTGCCGAGGAACGGGCCGAGCGGCACGTACTCCCAGGCCTGGATGTCGCGCGCGGACCAGTCGTTGAGCAGGAACAGCCCGAAGACGTGCTCCTCGAAGTCGGCCAGTGCCACCGGGCTGCCCTGCCGGGAGGGGGTGCCCACGACGAAGCCGACCTCGGCCTCGATGTCGAGCTTCACGGACGGACCGAAGACGGGCGCCGGGTCGGCGGGGGCCTTGCGCTGGCCGCTCGGGCGGACGACATCGGTACCGGAGACCACGATCGTGCCGGCGCGGCCGTGGTAGCCGATGGGCAGGTGCTTCCAGTTGGGGGTCAGTGCGTCCCCGTCCGGCCGGAAGATCTTGCCCACGTTGGTGGCGTGGTGCTCGCTCGCGTAGAAGTCGACGTAGTCGGCGACCTCGTACGGCAGGTGCAGCGTGACGTCTTCGAGCGGCAGCAGGTGCGGCTCCACGGAGGGCCGGTGGCCGGGGTCGGTGACCCAGGCGGTCAGCGCGCGGCGCACGTCCTTCCAGGCGGTGCGGCCCGCGGCGAGCAGCGGATTGAGCGAGGGCTGCCCGAGCAGTCCGGCGTACGGGGACCCGAGCGCGGCCGCGGCCGCCCCGGCGTCGAGCACGTACCCGCCGATGCGGACACCGATCCGGCGTCGCTGCTCTCCGCCGGTGGAGAACACGCCGTAGGGGAGGTTGTGCGGCCCGAACGGGTCGCCCTCGGGGAGGTCGAGGGGGCTCTGCTGGGGCATGGGGTGCTGCCTCGCTTTCGACGCGGCCCGGGGGTGTCCCGGGGGCTGGTTGACACGTTACGGGGCTGGTGGGGCGTGCGGGAGGCCGGATTCGGGCAGTATTTGTAGGACTTGTCCGAGGGGGTCCGTATCCTTGACACGTGACTTCCGCCCTCCCCTATGCACTCGTGGCCACCGACCTGGACGGGACTCTGCTGCGCGCCGGAGACACCGTCTCGGCCCGCTCCTACGCCGCTCTCGCCACCGCCCGCGCGGCCGGAGCCCGGCACATCATCGTGACAGGCCGCCCCGTCCCGCAGGTCCGCCACGTCCTGGACGGCCTCGGCTACACGGGCCTCGCGGTGTGCGGGCAGGGAGCGCAGGTCTACGACGCCGCGGCCGGACTCCTCCTGCACTCCGTGGCCCTGGACCGGGAGCTGGCCGAAGTCGCCCTCGGGAAGATCGAGGCGGAGGTCGGGGAGGTCTACGCGGCGGTCAACCAGGAGGGCGTCGACGCGGAGATGCTGATAGGGCCGGGCTACCGGATGTGGCACCCGCACCTGCCGGTGGTCGCGGTGGCCCGGCGGTCCGACCTGTGGGCCGCGCCGATCAACAAGGTCCTCCTCCAGCACCCGCGGCTGTCCGACGACGAGCTGACGGAGACCGCGCGGGGGGTGGTCGGGGACCTGGTCAACGTCACCATGGCGGGGGAACACACGGTGGAGCTCCAGCCCCCGGGCATCGACAAGGCGAGCGGGCTGGCGGTGGCGGCGGCCCTCCTCGACGTCACCGGGTCGTCCACGATCGCCTTCGGCGACATGCCGAACGACATCCCGATGTTCGCTTGGGCGGGGCACGGGGTCGCGATGGCGGGGGCGCACCGGGAGCTGCTTGCCGTCGCGGATGAGGTGACCCTCTCGAACGAGGCGGATGGGATTGCGGTGGTGCTGGAGCGGTTGTTCGCGTAGTCCTGCGGCGCCGTTGCCGGGGACTCTGTCCCCGGACCCCCTGCGCCTCAAACGCCGGCGGGGCTGGGTTGGTGCCGGGGCTCGCGTGCTGCGTGGGGTGGGCGGTGCCGGGGTCGGGGTGGGGTGTTGGCCTGGACTGCATGATTTAGGCGCCCTGCCCCCAACAATAGAAAATTTTTGCTTCCCAT
>NZ_JBHXKA010000203.1:0-10060 GCF_042722885.1 Streptomyces sp. NPDC058401 | reverse complement strand
CCCCGTGCCCCCCGTTCCCCCCCCCGGGTCCCCCCAACCCCCGTACCCCCGTGGGTCCCCCGTGGTTCGTGTGCCGCCGTTAAGGCAGCGTGCCGGTCGCGTGGTTGTCGAGCGTCACGATCTGCTCGTCCGCAGCGGCGGCCGGCGTGGCCGGGGTTGCCGCGAGCGGCTCTCCCGTGGCGTGGTTGTCCAGCGGCTTCACTTCGATGCCGGTGGCGTGGTTGTCCATCGGCTGCAGGTCGCCGTCGTTCGGCAGGACGTTCTCGTTCGTCGTCATCGCGTACTCCTGAAGGTGATTGGACCCGTTCGGCGATTCCCCCGCGGACCGCCGAACGGGCGGTCCAGCCGACCCGCTTGCCCCCCCGAGTTGACGAGTCGATGTACTTACTGTGACGCGGGGCGATAAACGAACGATGAACGTCCCATTCAGCGATCGGTCAGCGGTTGGTGGAGGGGTGGCCGTGGGTCGGCCGCCGGGTGGCCGCCGGGCGGCCCATGCCTGGTCAGGCCGCGATTTCGGCCGCCAGCAGGGCCCGTACCTCGGCAAGTTCGGACGAGCCCAGCTGCGCGAAGACCGCCTCCGCGTCCCGCCAGCACACCCGCGCCCGGTCCCGCTGGCCCAGCCGCCGCAGTGCCCGCCCCAGGACCATCAGGACGCACGCCCGCCGCCACTCGCCGCCCATCACCCTCAGGGCGACGGCCTGTTCGGCGTGCGCGGCCGCCAGTGTGGCCCGGCCGGCCGACAGGTGGACCTCCGCCAGCCGGAAGTGGGTGATGCCCTCCCAGAGCGGCTGGCGGTTGTCGTGGAACAGAGCCAGCGCGGCCGTCAGCTGGACGAGCGCCTCCGTGGTCTGGCCCGCCTGGGTGAGGGCGATGCCCAGTGCGTAGCGGCCGTTGGCCAGGCGCAGGGTGAGTCCCATCCGGTCGTAGATGGCGATGCCCTGCTGCGCCAGGTCTATGGCGCTGGTGAGGCGGCCCAGCGCCACGTGGATGCGGGAGAGGTTGCACAGGGCGCTGGCCTCGCCCACGTAGTTGGCGTCCGCCCGGAAGTTGGCGATGGCCTCCAGCAGGTAGCGCTCGCCGTCCTGGTAGCGGCCTTCGTAGAAGGCGATGATCCCGCGGTCGTTGGGCGCCCAGCAGCTGGGCAGCGGGTCCCCGGCGGCGCGGGCGAGCTCCGTGGCCTGGCGGGCCTCGTCGTCGGCCTCGGTGAAACGGCCCGCGATCAAGTGGGTGTTGGTGAGGGTGGTCCGGGCGCGGCCCTCGGCGTGCGGGTCCTTCGCGGCGTGCGCCGCCTCGCACACGGAGTTCGCGGCCGACTCGTACTGCTTGGAGTTGGCCCCCGACTCGGCGAGGTCCTTGGCGGCCCACAGCAGGTCAACGGCCCGGCGCAGTACGTCCGCCCGCCCGGTGGTGCGTACGGCGGCCTGCCGGACGCACGCGAGCAGCGGGTCGGCTTCGGCGTACAGCCAGTCCTGGGCGGCGTGCAGCTCGGTGAAGACCAGCCCGGGGTGGCGGGTCGCCGACAGGTGGGCCACGAGCCGGTCACCCGGCCGCTCCAGGCCGTACACCTCGGCGGCGGTGGCCAGGTAGAAGTCCAGCAGCCGGTCGAGGGCGGCCTCGCGCGCGCTCGGCGGCTGCTCGTCGCGCTCGGCGCAGGCACGCGCGTAGAGGCGTACGAGGTCGTGGAAGCGGTAGCGGCCGGGCGCGGCCGATTCGAGGAGGGAGCAGTCCACCAAGGCTTCGAGCAGGTCCTCGGTGTCGTGCTCCGCCCGGTCGAGTACGGCCGCTGCGGCCGCGAGCGAGATGTCCGGCCCGTCGGGCAGCCCCAGCAGGCGGAACGCGCGCTGCTGCGCGGGCTCCAGCTGCCCGTACCCCAGCTCGAAGGTGGCCTTGACGGCGAGGTCCCCGGCCTGGAGCTCGTCCAGGCGGCGGCGCTCGTCGGCGAGCTTCGCGGCGAGCACGGAGACGGTCCAGGTGCGGCGGGCGGCGAGCCGGGAGGCGGCGATGCGGATGGCGAGCGGCAGGAACCCGCAGGCGCCGACCACGTCGAGGGCGGCCTGGCGCTCGGCGCCGACCCGCTCGGCCCCGACGATCCGGGTGAACAGCTGGAGCGCCTCGTCGGGGCTCATCACGTCGAGGTCGACGAGGTGCGCGCCGGCCAGGCCGGCCATCCGCACCCGGCTGGTGACCAGGGCGGCGCAGCCCGCGGTGCCCGGCAGCAGCGGGCGGACCTGGGCCGCGTCGCGGGCGTTGTCGAGGAGGACCAGGACGCGGCGGCCGTCGAGGGTGGAGCGGTAGAGCGCGGCCCGTTCGGCGGGGGAGTCCGGTATCGAGGCGTCGGGGGTCCCGAGGGCGCGCAGGAAGGAGCCGAGGACGGCTTCGGGCTCGGCGGGGCGGGCCTCGGTGCCCTGGAGGTCCACGTAGAGCTGCCCGTCGGGGAAGTGCGGGCGGGCGGCGTGCGCGACGTGCACGGCGAGGGTGGTCTTGCCGACGCCGCCGATCCCGGCGAGGGCGGAGACCGCCATCACCTGGCCCTCGGCGCCGGAGAGGATCGCTCCGAGGTCCCGGACGAAGCTGGTGCGTCCGGTGAAGTCGGAGACGGTGGCGGGCAATTGGGCGGGCCTTACGTGGACGGGCGCGGCGGCCGGTGCCGGGTCTTCGGCGACGGCCAGCTCGGAGTCCGCCCGCAGGATGCGCTGTTGGAGCTCGGAGAGTTCGGGGCGCGGGTCGACGCCGAGTTCGTCGGCGAGGAGCCGGCGGGTGTCGGCGTAGACGGCGAGGGCCTCGGCCTGCCGGCCGCTGCGGTAGAGGGCGAGCATCAGCAGCTCGCGCAGCCGCTCCCGCAACGGATGGGCGGCGGTGAGCGCGGTGAGCTCGGAGACGGCCTCGGCGTGGTGGCCGAGCTCCAGGTCCAGGTCGAGGCGGGTTTCCAGCAGCTGGAGGCGCCACTCGGCGAGCCGGGTGCGTTCGGTGTCGGCGTGCGGTCCGGGTACCCCGGCCAGCGGTTCGCCGTCCCAGACGTCCAGGGCGCGGGCCAGCAGCGTACGGGCGAGCTCGCGGTCGCCCTTGCCGACGGGGGCGGGGGCGGGGGCCTTTGGGTCCGGCTGGGGGTGGGCGTGGGCGTGCGGGTGGGCGTGGGTGTGCGCTTGGGCGTGGGCGTACGTGTGCGTGTGGGCGTGCGCCTGCGTGTGGGTGTGGGCCTTCGCGTTCGCTTTGCCGGCGCGTGCGGCCTCGGCGTCGGCGGCCAGGGCCCGGGCGATGCCCAGGTCGAGGGCCTCGGGGTGGGGCAGGCGGATCGCGTAGCCCCCGGACTCGCTGACGAGGAGCCCGGGTTCGAGGATCTTGCGCAGGCGGGAGGCGTACGTGCGGATGGTCGCGAGCGCCTGCTGCGGCGGGTCCTCGCCCCAGATGGCGTCGATGAGCTCGGGCGCGGTGGCGGTGCGGCCCTCGCGGAGCAGGAGCACGGCGAGCAGCGCCCGCTGCTGCGGGGTCCCGGAGCTCAGCGCCTCGCCGCCGCGCCAGGCCCGGATGGGGCCGAGCACGGTGAAGCGGTTGCCTCCGGCGGTGGAGGGGGGAGGGGTGCCGGTGCCGGTCTTGGTGCCGGTCCCGGTCCCGTTGACGGCTTCGGCGGCTCTGGCTTCCGCGGCGGGCGCTGCTTCGACTCCGACTCCGGGTCCGGCGGCTGCGGCAATGGCGGTGTCACCGGACTCGGGGTGGTTCCGCTGGTGCGGGATGGCCGGTGTGCCGTCCATCTGGTCTCCCCCCTGCCTTCCATAGGTGTAAGGGTCAGTCTGCCCTGTGTTGCGCGTACACGTCAGTCCGTAACGGACCCGGTCCGTACGGATCCGGTTGCCGTTCCGTACGGATCCGCGCGCCCGAACCCCGCGGATCCGGGATCCGGCCCCGTTCAACTAGCTGACGGTTCGTCAGATTGACGCTACCGTGAGGGCATGGAGACCTTCCCGAAGATCATCTCGGTGGACGACCACACGGTTGAGCCCCCCAACGTCTGGCGGGACCGGCTCCCGTCCAAGTACCACGACGTCGGCCCCCGCGTCGTCCGCGCGCCCCTGAAGGAAATGACCTTCCTCGGAGGCAAGTTCGCCCCCGTGATGGGGGCCAAGGGCGACGACGGCCCGATAGGCGACTGGTGGGTGTACGAGGACCTGCACCGACCCCTCACCCGGCTCGACACGGCCGTCGGCTACAGCCGCGACGAGATCAAGCTCGAAGTCATCACGTACGAGCAGATGCGCCCGGGCTCCTTCTCGGTTCCCGACCGGCTCGCCGACATGGACGTCAACCACGTCCAGTCGGCCCTCTGCTTCCCGACCTTCCCGCGCTTCTGCGGCCAGACCTTCACCGAGGCCAAGGACCGCGAACTCGGCCTGCTCGGCGTGCGCGCGTACAACGACTGGATGGTGGAGGAGTGGTGCGGCCCGGACGCGCACGGCCGCCTCATCCCGCTCACCCTCGTCCCGCTCTGGGACGCCCGGCTGGCCGCCGCCGAGGTCCGCCGCAATGCCGCGCGCGGGGTCCGTGCGGTCGCCTTCTCGGAGATCCCGCCGCACCTCGGGCTCCCCTCCATCCACACGGACGACTGGGACCCCTTCCTGGAAGCGTGCAACGAGACCGGCACGGTCATCGCCATGCACATCGGCTCCTCCTCGCGCATGCCCTCCACCTCGGCGGACGCCCCGCCGGCCGTCGGCTCCACCATCACCTTCGCCAACTGCTGCTTCTCGATGGTGGACTGGCTGATGAGCGGCAAGTTCGAGCGGTTCCCGAACCTCAAGATCATGTACGCGGAGGGGCAGATCGGCTGGATCCCGTACATCCTCGAGCGCGCGAACGTGGTCTGGGAGGAGAACCGCGGCTGGGGCGGCGTCGCCGACAAGGTGCTGCGCCCGCCGTCGGAGCTCTTCGCGGAGCACGTCTTCGGCTGCTTCTTCGACGATCCCTTCGGCCTGAAGAACCTGGACTCCATCGGCGTCGCCAACGTCCTCTACGAGACGGACTACCCCCACTCCGACTCCACGTGGCCCAAGTCCCGCGAGGTGGGCGAGTCCCAGATGGGCCACCTGTCCCCGGACGTGGTGGACCGCATCGTGCGCGGCAACGCGATCGACCTGCTGGGCCTGACGCCGGAAGGGCTCTGGCCGGGGGCGTAGCGGTCGGCGGATCGGTTGATCGGGGGAGTGGTTGACCGGTTGACCGGTTGACCGGTTGATTGGCGGATTGGCGGAGCCGGTGGTCCTGGGGAGGAGTTCCCGGGGGCACCGGCTCACCTGCGTGCTACTTAAGTACTAGATCCGGATCCCACTCCATGGCGTGATGTGCCGGTGAGCTTCCCTCGCGAGACTGGAGCCACCACGAAGATCCAGCACAGAGATCCACGCCGAGGGAGCAGCCCGATGAACGTCCAGATCGCGAAGGCCGCGCGCACCGTCGTACCGGTGCTCCAGGTGTGGGGGGCGCGGGCCCTCCGCCCGGCCCTGGCGCTTCCCGCGGGGCTCGTCGGTCTCGCCCTGGGCCTGACCGGCCAGGCCCGGCCGGCCATCCGGCTCCAGACATGGGCCTCCGGACTCCCGGGCTGGACGGGCCCGCGCGCGGCGGCCCGCACGGTGCTCGGCCTGCCCCTGGACATAGCCGCCTTCGTCCTGGGCGCGTACTCGGTGTTCAACACCGTGCGCAATCTCGGATACCCGATCTGGTACGGCGACACCGACTACCACCAGGCCTGGGGCGGCCCGACCATGACCGGCGTCTGGCTGGTGCACGCCTTCGGCTGGCTGGCCTGCCTCTACGTCATCGGCTGGATCCTCCGAGGCCTGGGCCGAGGCCAGCACGCGATAGCCCGCAGGGTCGCCGGGGCTGGGGCTGGGGCTGGGGCTGGGGCTGCGGCCGGAGCATGAGCCGCGGTGAACGCGGCCCTCAGGGCGTGGTTGAGGCCTGACCGCCTCGGTCGGTGCTGGTGCGGGGCTCCTGTCCCCCTTGCGGGGGTCGGTGTGGGCAAGGCATGCTTCGCCAGAGCAAATTGGGGAGGGTGTCGGTGTTGGACAAGCGGGCCGTGGTCACCGCGGTGTTGTGTGCGGTGGCGGCGCTGGGCGCGTCCGCGGCCATGACGAAGGTGGTCCCGGCCGACGACGGCAAGGCCCCGGCGCAGGTGAAGTCGACGGCTCGTGCGGCGTCACCCACTGCTGCTCCATCGCCTTCGTCGTCGCTATCGCCGTCGCCATCGCAATCGGTGGAACCGTCCCGGTCGTCCGCTGGTCAGACCCCCGGGCCCTCGGCTTCGGCCTCCGCGAAGGGCGGCCCCACCACTTTCGCCGGGGCGCTGTTCGAGGGGGATGTGACCGGTGAGCACTTCTGTACGGCGACCGTCGTGCACAGCCCCGGGCGGAACTTGATCGTCACCGCCGGCCACTGCCTCCTCGCCGGCCGGGTGGGAGGAGGCGGAGCCTCCTTCGCACCTGCGTACGGGGACGGGCAGGCTCCGTACGGCAGCTGGAAGATCGCGGAGGTCTTCGAGGACCCGCGCTGGTCGGACGGGACGAACGACGACTACGACCTGGCCTTCGCCCGCCTGGCCCCCGACGCCTCGGGCCGCAACATCGAGGACGTCACCGGCGCCGCCGTCCTGGACACCACGGGCCGCACGGACGAGCAGGTCACGGTGACCGGCTATCCCTCGGACCGCAAGGTCGCCCGTACCTGCGTGTCCCGCGCGGTGCGGCTCAGCGCCACGGAGCAGCGCTTCGACTGTGCGGACTTCCCCGGCGGCACGAGCGGCAGCTCGTGGATCGCCTCCGATGGGAAGATCATCGGCGTGCTGACCGGCGGGGACACGGACGACGTCTCCACGAGCACGATCCTGTCCGGCTACGCGGCGGAGCTCTACGCGAAGGCGACGGGCGGGGCGGCCGGTGGTGGTCGGTGAGTCAGTACTACGACGTCGGGGACGAGACTGTCTGGAATCCTTCGAACGGCGCCGCCCGGCTCTTCCACCGCCAAGTGGCCGTCTTCGAGGAGGAGCTGGGTCTCCCGTCGGGCATCGGCCCCTTGATCAACGATGAGTGCCAGCTCGACCCGGCCGCCCTCGGTACCTTCGCCGAAGCCCTCGTCGCCCGCCACGGAACCACCGGCCACGCCGTGATCCGCGCCCTGTCCGAGGGCTTCGTGGCCACGGTGCTGGTGCTGGCGGAGCGGGTGGGTGCGCATGTGCACTGGCCGCAGCCGGCCGATTCGCTGGAGGGGGCAAGGGACGTCCAGGTCCCGCTCCCGGACTCCTACGAGTCCTTGGCGGAGTCGGAGGTGCGCACGGCTGCCCGGGAGCTCTCCCGGAGGATGCCGCGCTGAGGTCAGGCGAGGAGCCCCAGGTGTACGGGGTCGGCGGGAGCCTCGTCGAGTAGCTCGGCGAGGCGCGGGGGCCACAGCGGTTCGCCGAGGGTGGCGAGGTTCCGCGGCGACAGCCACCGCCAGTGGGCCTCGGGGTACTCCGGGACCGGATCGCGGTGCGGTCCGGTGGTCACGTAGATGTGCTCGTGCTGGCGTACCGGGATGCCCTGGTGGGTGAAGTCGTGCTCCCAGGTGCAGAGCAGCCGCTGCGGCTCCAGGTCGGTCCAGCCGGTCTCCTCCCGCAGCTCCCTCCGCACGCACTCCTCGGGCGTCTCCCCGGGATCGATGCCGCCGCCGGGCGGCAGCCAGTGGATGCCGACTTCTACGTTGTTCTCGCGGAAAAGGAACACGGAACCTGCGGGGTTGAGGACGACGATTCTGGCTGCCTGCCGGGGAGTTCGAGGTGAAGTGTGCATCAGACCAGCGTACGACCGGGGGTGCGGGGGCGGGAGAGGTCGGATCGGTTAGGCCGTCTCTTTCGGATCTTGTCGGTCGCGGGCCCGGCAAGATCCGAAAGAGACGGCCTAGGGGTGGTGGGATGGGGGAGTGGTGTTCCAGGCCGGGGATCGTTTCTGGGTGAAGGCCCGGGCGCCTTCCGCAGCGGCGGCGGTGGCGAACACGGGTGCGCTGAGCGGGTCCTGGACGGAGTAGGCGGCATGGTCGTCCAGGCCGCGGGTGCTCTGGACGATCTGCTTCGTGAGGTGGACGGCCTGCGGTGAGTGGGCCTGGACGCGGGCGCTCAGGGCGAGGGCCGCCTCCAGGGCCTCGCCCTGGGGGGTGAGGCGGTTGACCAGCCCGTAGCGGGCCGCGTCGGCGGCGGGGAGGGTGCCCGCGGTCAGGAGCATTTCCATGGCCACGTGGTACGGGAGCCGCCCGGGCAGCCGGATCGCCCCGCCTTCGGCGGCGATGAGTCCGCGGGCCACCTCGGGCAGGGCGAAGAACGCGGTGTCGGCGGCGGTGATCAGGTCGCAGGCGAGGGCCAGCTCGAAGCCGCCCGCGACGGCCGCCCCCTCGACGGCGGCGATGAGGGGCTTGTGCAGCCGGGCCCGGGTCAGCCCCGCCAGCCCACGCCCGGCGACGACGGGGACGCCTTCGGTGGGGAAGGCCTTGAGGTCCATGCCCGAGCAGAAGTGGCCCTCCGCGCCGGTGAGGATGCCGACGGCCAGCGCCGGGTCGTCCTCCAGGCGGGTGAGCGCCGCGTCCAGGGCCTCGGCGAGGGGGCGGTCGATGGCGTTGCGGACGCGGGGCCGGTTGAGGGTGATGAGGAGGACGCCGGGGGCGGGTTCGGAGAGGAGGACTGGGTGGGGGGTGAGCATGTGGTGCTCCTGTTCGGGTGGGGTCGGCCTAGTTCCGTACGACCGGGAGCGCGGCCAGGCCGCGCATGACGCGGGCCGGCCGCCAGGGGAGTTCGTCCGCGGGTTTGGCCAGCGCGACGCTGCCCAGGCGCTGGAGCAGTAGGGGGAGCGCCACGGCGCCTTCGAGTCGGGCCAGGGCGGCGCCGATGCAGAAGTGGGGGCCGTAGCCGAAGGCGAGGTGGTCGTTGGGCGTCCGCCCGAGATCGAGCCGGTCCGGCTCCGGGAAACGGTGGCCGTCCCGGTTCGCCGAGCCGATCAGGAGGCTGACGATGTCGCCTTCGGCGATCACCTGTCCGTCGAGGACGATCGATTCTGCGGCACAGCGGAAGGTCGCGTCCCGCACCGGGGAGTCGTAGCGCAGGAGCTCCTCCACGGCTGTGGCCGTGGCGACGGGTTCCGGTGCGGCGGTCCCCGTGAGGCGGGCAGCCTCGGTGGGGTTGCGGAGCAGGGCGAGGGTGCCGTTTCCGATGAGGTTCATGGTGGTGTCGTGGCCTACCAGCAGCAGGAGGTACGCGGTGGAGCGCAGCTCCTCCTCGCTCATTGCCGCGCTCTCGTCGCTGGCCCGTACGAGAGCGCCCAGCAGGTCGACTCCGCTCTCCTCGCCGCCCTTGCGTTTCGTGGTGACGAGCCGGTCGAGCAGCGCGTGCAGGGCGTCCTCGACGCGGGCGGGGTCCAGACCGGGAGCGGGCGCGATGGTGGCCATCAGGGTGTCCCGGGTCTCCGCCGTGTCCAGTTCCGCGGGGACTCCGAGGATCGCGCAGATCATGCGGAAGGTCAGGGGTGCGGCGAAGTCCCCGATCACGTCGACGTGTACCTGGGTCTCGATGCGGTCCAGCAGCAGGTGTGCCGTGTCTGTGATGAAAGGTTCCAGCTGGGCGATGCGGCGGGGGACGAAGGCCGTGTTCACCAGGGTCCGTAGTCGGGTGTGATCCGGCGGATCGGCATGGACCAGGTGCCGGTTCAGCCCGGACGGTCCCGCAACGTAGCCGGGCACCCTGCCCGGGTCCTTGCTCAGCCGCTCGTCGGTGAGGAGGGCGCGTACGTCCTCGTAGCGGGAGATCTGCCACACGGTGGGACGCCCCTCCCGGCGGTCCGCGTGGACGGGCGCGTTCCGGCGCAGCCAGGCGAAGTAGGGGTACGGGTCCCGAACCCGCGCGGCCAGTAGGTCGGGGGGTGGGGAGGGGGCGGAGGGGGAGGAGGGGGAGGAGGAGGAAGGGGAGGGGGAGGGGGAGGAAGGTCCTTGCTCAGCCGCTCGTCGGTGAGGAGGGCGCGTACGTCCTCGTAGCGGGAGATCTGCCACACGGTGG
>NZ_JBHXKA010000202.1:0-10105 GCF_042722885.1 Streptomyces sp. NPDC058401 | reverse complement strand
GCTCGCCCCCGAACGGGGGCGAGCAGGCCGTCTTCGTGTCGTGCTGTGTCAGTCCTTGATCTCGCAGATCGCCGCGCCCGAGGTGAGCGACGCGCCGACCTCTGCCGCGAGGCCCACGATGGTGCCCGAGCGGTGGGCGTTCAGGGGCTGTTCCATCTTCATGGCTTCGAGGACGACGATCAGGTCGCCCTCGTTGACCTGCTGGCCCTCCTCGACCGCGACCTTCACGATCGTGCCCTGCATGGGCGAGGCCAGGGTGTCGCCGGAGGCGGCCGGGCCGGACTTCTTGGCCGCGCGGCGCTTGGGCTTCGCGCCGCCCGCGGCCGCGGTACGGGCCAGGGTCATGCCCAGCGAGGACGGGAGGGAGACCTCCAGGCGCTTGCCGCCGACCTCGACGACCACGGTCTCGCGGCCCGGCTCGTCCTCGGAGTCCTCCGCGGCGGGAACCACGAACGCCGGGATCTCGTTGACGAACTCGGTCTCGATCCAGCGGGTGTGGATCGTGAACGGGTCGGCCGTGAAGGCGGGGTCGACCACGACCGCGCGGTGGAACGGGATGGCCGTGGCCATGCCCTCCACCTCGAACTCGGCCAGCGCGCGCGCCGCCCGCTGGAGGGCCTGCTCGCGGGTGGCACCCGTGACGATGAGCTTGGCGAGCAGGGAGTCCCACGCCGGGCCGATGACCGAGCCGGACTCGACGCCCGCGTCCAGGCGGACGCCCGGCCCGGTCGGCGGGGCGAACTTGGTGACGGTGCCGGGGGCCGGCAGGAAGCCGCGGCCCGGGTCCTCGCCGTTGATGCGGAACTCGAAGGAGTGGCCGCGCAGGACCGGGTCCCCGTAGCCGAGCTCCTCGCCGTCCGCGATGCGGAACATCTCGCGGACCAGGTCGAGGCCGGTGACCTCTTCGGTGACCGGGTGCTCGACCTGCAGACGGGTGTTGACCTCCAGGAAGGAGATCAGGCCGTCGGCGGAGACCAGGAACTCGACCGTGCCGGCGCCGACGTAGCCGGCCTCCTTCAGGATCGCCTTCGAAGCCGCGTACAGCTCGGCGTTCTGGGCCTCGGTCAGGAACGGCGCCGGGGCCTCCTCCACCAGCTTCTGGTGGCGGCGCTGCAGCGAGCAGTCGCGGGTGGAGACGACGACCACGTTGCCGTGGGAGTCGGCCAGGCACTGGGTCTCCACGTGCCGCGGCTTGTCGAGGTACTGCTCGACGAAGCACTCGCCGCGGCCGAAGGCGGCGACGGCCTCGCGCACGGCGGAGTCGTAGAGCTCCGGGATCTCCTCGATGTTCCGGGCGACCTTCAGACCGCGACCGCCGCCGCCGAAGGCGGCCTTGATCGCGATGGGCAGGCCGTGCTCCTTGGCGAAGGCGACGACCTCGTCCGATCCGGAGACCGGGTCCGGCGTGCCGGCGACCAGCGGAGCGCCGGCGCGCAGCGCGATGTGGCGGGCGGCGACCTTGTCGCCGAGGTCGCGGATGGCCTGCGGCGGCGGGCCGATCCAGATCAGGCCCGCGTCGATGACGGCCTGCGCGAATTCGGCGTTCTCGGACAGGAAGCCGTATCCGGGATGGATGGCGTCCGCACCGGAGTCGGCTGCGGCCTGCAGGATCTTGGAGATGTCCAAGTAGCTCGCGGCCGGGGTGTCACCGCCCAACGCGAAAGCTTCGTCGGCCGCGCGGACGTGCAGAGCGTCCCGGTCCGGGTCGGCGTAGACGGCTACGCTCGCGATCCCGGCATCCCGGCAGGCCCGAGCAACGCGGACTGCGATTTCGCCACGGTTGGCGATGAGCACCTTGCGCACGATGGCTCCCTCCTTGAAACAAGCTGAGTTTAGGGACAGCCCACACGGCCTTTCGACCCTTCCCCGGTGGTGACCTTGCCCACACGGACTGTGATCCGAGTCGATCCCGAGTCGATAAAACCCTTGTGGCGCCCCATGTCAGGGGGATCCCCGACTGCACAGTAACCCTGCCGTGTGTCCGGGGTCTCTGTTCCCCGGGTCAGCGGGCCGGGGTGATTCTTTGTCGAATCCCTACGAACGGCCCACGCATTCCCTGCACGGGCGGGGTGCCGTCGCCGTGTCGCCGCCGCGTCGTCGCCGGGGTGTCGCCCTGCGGCGGCCCGACCGTAACGAAGCGGCCCCGGCCCCTTGTCCCGAGGTTTACCCGTTAGTAGCCTCCAGGCGTCGAACGGGCTTGTGCATGCGGGGTGGGGGCGTCGTGGCTGGTGTGAGTGGCGTGGGTGGCTCGGTGCTGCGGAGATCCGTGGCCGGGGCGACCGCGGTCGTACTCGTCGTGGAGGCGGCGGTGCTCGGCTTCGTCCACCTCGTCCTCGGCCGGACCACCGAGAACCAGTCGATGTCCATCGCGGGCGCCGATCCGGATGTCATGTCCAAGGCGACCTATGCGCTGGGCGCCGGCATGGCCCTGTTCCTGCTCGCCTGCGCGGTGTTCCTCGCCCTCGCCGCCGCCCGCGACCGGGCCCCGGGCGCCTTCGCGCGCGTGCTCCTCGTCAGCGCCGCCGTCACCCACGGACTGCTCGGCGCCCTCGTCGTCGGCCTGGTGGGCTGGGGCGCCTTCGCGGTGATGATGCTGATCCTCTGCCTGCTGGTGCTGAGCCTGACGCTCTACGCGGCCAAGGGCGCGGCCGGGACCGCGCAGACCGCCGGCGGCCCCGCGGAGGGCTCTGGCGGGCCCCCGGGCGGCTCCGGCGGGCCGGGTGGCTTCGATGGCCCCGGCGGCGGCCCCGAGGTGCGGGACGCGGCGCCGGGCCATCCGCTCGCGGAATTCGGGGACTTCGGCAGGCTCGGGGAGGTCAAGCCCACAAGTCCGTGATGGACACGCCCAGTTCGGCCAGCAGTGAGCGCAGCAGCGGCATGGAGATCCCGATCACGTTGCCGTGATCCCCGTCGATGCCCTCGATGAAGGGGGCCGACAGCCCGTCCAGGGTGAACGCCCCCGCCACGTGCAGCGGTTCCCCGCTCGCCACGTACGCCGCCACCTCCGCGTCCGTCGGCTCGCCGAAGCGGACCGTCGTCGACGCCGTGGCCGAAACCTTCGCGCCACTCGCCGTGTCGATCACGCAGTGCCCGGTGCGCAGCACCCCGGCGCGCCCGCGCATCGACTTCCAGCGGGCCGTGGCCTCCTCGGCGTCCGCCGGCTTGCCCAGCGCCTCGCCGTCCAGCTCCAGCACCGAGTCGCAGCCGATCACCAGGGCGCCCGCGGCCTCGTCCAGGGCCGCCACGACGGCCGCCTTCGCCTCGGCCAGCGCGAGCGCCAGCTCGGACGGGGAGTCGGCGGTCAGGGCGTCCTCGTCGAAGCCGCTCACGATCACGTGCGGGGCGAGCCCGGCCTGCCGCAGCAGGTTCAGCCGGGCGGGCGAAGCGGAGGCGAGGACCAGGGCGTGGCGGGGGGCAGCAGTCATGCCTGCCATCGTAGGGGCGGCCGGCCCGCGGCCCGGCGAGGGCTCAGAAACCGCCCACGCCCAGTACGTACACCACGACGACCATCGCGATGACGACGATCACCGTCATCCGCCGGACCATCGCCGCGGCGTCGCGCATGTCCTTCGGCGGCTCGTTCTTCGGGTCTGACCAGAGCATGCACTGATCCTGGCCCCGAGCACTCCTGTGGCGCCTGAGTACGGGTACTCAGGCGCCACGGGCAGTTCACGTCATCTTCATGACGGCACCGGCATGACGGCCGCGGTTACGCGGGCCAGTACGTACGGCCCCACGCGCCCGGTCCCGGGCGCGGCAGGGTCCGCCGGGCCACCCGGCCCGGCGCCGCCCACGCGTCGGTCACCCGCGCCGCGCCCGACGGCTCCGACGCGAGGGCCGCCGCGCGCGCTCGGACCACCGCCAGTGCGGCGGCCAGCTCCTCGGGGGTCGGGTTCCCCTTGACGACCTTGATCACCACGGGACTGCCTCCTAGCGTCCTAGAGTCCTTGCGTCCTGGCGTCCTAGAGCGGGATGTTGCCGTGCTTCTTCGGGGGCAGCGACTCGCGCTTGGTGCGCAGCTGCCGCAGCCCCTTCACCACGTGCGCCCGGGTCTCGGACGGCATGGTCACCGCGTCGACGTAGCCGCGCTCGGCGGCCGTGTACGGGTTCAGCAGCGCGTCCTCGTACTCGGTGATGAGCCGCGCCCGGGTCTCCTCGGCCGTGCCGGCCTCCTCCGCTTCGGCGATCGCCCGGCGGTGCAGGATGTTGACCGCGCCCTGCGCGCCCATGACGGCGATCTGGGCCGTCGGCCACGCGAGGTTCAGGTCGGCTCCGAGGTGCTTGGAGCCCATCACATCGTAGGCACCGCCGAAGGCCTTCCGCGTGATGACCGTGATCAGGGGGACGGTCGCCTCGGCGTACGCGTAGATCAGCTTCGCGCCGCGGCGGATGATTCCGTTGTACTCCTGGTCGGTGCCCGGCAGGAAGCCCGGCACGTCGACGAAGGTCAGCACCGGGACGTTGAAGGCGTCGCAGGTCCGGACGAACCGGGCCGCCTTCTCGGAGGCGTCGATGTCCAGACAGCCGGCGAACTGCATCGGCTGGTTGGCGACGACCCCGACCGGGTGCCCCTCGACGCGGCCGAAGCCGGTGAGGATGTTCGGCGCGAAGAGCGACTGGGTCTCCAGGAACTCCGCGTCGTCGAGCACGTGCTCGATCACCTTGTGCATGTCGTACGGCTGGTTCGCGCTGTCCGGGATCAGCACGTCGAGCTCGCGGTCGCTCTCGGAGACCTCGGTGTCGGCCTCCTCGGGGAAGGCCGGGGGCTCGGAGAGGTTGTTCGACGGGAGGTAGGAGAGCAGCGACTTCACGTACTCGATGGCGTCCTTCTCGTCACCCGCCATGTGGTGCGCGACGCCGGACGTGCTGTTGTGGGTGCGCGCCCCGCCCAGCTCCTCGAAGCCCACGTCCTCGCCGGTGACGGTCTTGATCACGTCCGGGCCGGTGATGAACATGTGCGAGGTCTGGTCGACCATGACCGTGAAGTCGGTGATCGCGGGGGAGTACACGGCCCCGCCGGCGCACGGGCCGACGACCAGGCTGATCTGCGGGATCACACCGGAGGCGTGGACGTTGCGGCGGAAGATCTCGCCGTACATGCCGAGCGCGCTGACGCCCTCCTGGATGCGGGCGCCGCCGGAGTCGTTGATGCCGATCAGCGGGCAGCCGGTCTTCAGCGCGAAGTCCATCACCTTCATGATCTTCTGGCCGTAGACCTCGCCGAGGGCCCCGCCGAAGACGGTGAAGTCCTGCGAGAACAGGGCGACGGGCCGCCCGTCGACGGTCCCGTAGCCGGTGACGACTCCGTCGCCGTACGGCCGGGTCTTCTCCAGCCCGAAGTTCGTCGACCGGTGCCGGGCGAACTCGTCCAGCTCGACGAAGGACCCCTCGTCCAGCAGCAGGGCCACCCGCTCACGCGCCGTCAGCTTGCCCTTGGCGTGCTGCTTTTCCACCGCCCGGCCCGAGCCGGCGTGGGTGGCTTCCTCGACGCGGCGCTGCAGATCCGCGATCTTGCCCGCGGTGGTGTGCATGTCGATCGGCTCTGACGGTTGTGACATCGGGGTCGCGGCTCCCTGCGTGGTGTCAACTGCCTGGTGACTTACTTGGTTTTTACTAGCTACTGGTGCGTAGCGTATCGGCGGGCATGGCGCTCGGCGGTGCGGCGTTTGACACACCTAATCTGGGTTGCATGACGCCATCAGATGCATCAGGCGGGGCTTCGAGTGGAGCCGCCGCGGGCCGTTGGTCGAGTCTGGACCGGCCGCCGCTGAACGTTGCCGCGCTGCAGCGGGCCCTCGTGACCGGCGAGGGGCTGTGGAGCTCGCTGGAGGTGGTGGCCTCCACCGGGTCCACCAACAGCGATCTCGCCGCACGGGCCGCGAAGCTCCCCGAGGGGGCCGTGCTCGTCGCCGAGGAGCAGACCGCGGGGCGGGGCCGGCTCGACCGGAGCTGGGTCGCGCCCGCGCGGTCCGGACTGTTCTTCTCCGTACTCCTGAAGCCCGGGCCCGCGGTGCCGCAGGAGCGGTGGGGCTGGCTGACGCTGCTGGCCGGGGTGGCCACGGCCACCGGGCTCTCGCGCGCCGCCGGCGTGGACACCGCCCTCAAGTGGCCCAACGACCTGCTGGTCACCGTGGACGGGGAGGAGCGCAAGACCGGCGGGATCCTCGCCGAGCGCGTGGGCGACGGGGTCGTTCTCGGGATCGGGCTCAACGTGACCCTGACCGACGCCGAGCTCCCGGTGGACACCGCCGGGTCGCTGGCCCTGGCCAAGGCCACCGTCACCGACCGGGACCCGCTGCTCAGGGCCGTACTGCGGTCCCTGGAGCAGTGGTACGGGAACTGGCGGGAGGCCGGCGGCGATCCCGCGGCCAGCGGTCTGCAGGAGACGTACGCGGCGGGCTGCGCGACCCTCGGCAAGCACGTGCGGGCCGAGCTGCCGGGCGGGCGCACGCTCACCGGGACGGCCGAAGCGGTGGACACCGACGGACGGCTCGTCGTACGGACGGCCGAGGACCGGCACGAGGCCGTGGGGGCAGGGGACGTCGTCCATCTGCGGTCGGTGCGGTAGCCCGCGGGGGGAGCGCCCCGGGTGACGGAGCAGGGGAGTGAGCTACGGCACACCTGCCGTATGGTTTAGGCGATCCCGGTCCTCGCGGTGATCACCCGGTTCGGCAGTGCGCACGGCAATGGACAGGAGGCGGCCCTTGACCGTCGACGACCCTCGGTCCAGCGCGCCCGCCCCCGCGACGGCGACGGGCGGTGCGGGCGGCTCCGGCAGTTCCGCCGTTCCCGGCGGCTCCGGAGTCCACTCCACCCCGATCGGGCGCGAGCAGCACACTCCCCACCACGAGGTCGACCACACGGCCCAGCCGACGGCCGACCCGCTGGCCATCCGCCTGGAGCAGCTGATCCTGGGCGCCGAGCGCCGGTACACCCCGTTCCAGGCGGCCCGCAGCGCCGGGGTCTCGATGGAGCTCGCCTCCCGCTTCTGGCGGGCCATGGGCTTCGCGGACATCGGCCAGGCCAGGGCCCTGACGGAGGCCGACGTACTGGCGCTGCGCCGGCTCGCAGGCCTCGTCGAGGCCGGGCTGCTCAGCGAGCCGATGGCGGTCCAGGTCGCCCGGTCCACCGGGCAGACCACGGCCCGGCTCGCGGAATGGCAGATCGACTCCTTCCTGGAGGGGCTGACGGAGCCGCCGGAGCCGGGGATGACCCGTACCGAGGTCACGTACCCGCTGGTCGAGCTGCTGCTGCCGGAGCTGGAGGAGTTCCTCGTCTACGTGTGGCGGCGCCAGCTCGCGGCCGCGACCGGGCGGGTCGTGCAGGTGGCGGACGACGAGGAGATGGTCGACCGGCGCCTCGCGGTGGGCTTCGCCGACCTGGTGGGCTTCACGCGCCTGACCCGGCGGCTGGAGGAGGAGGAGCTCGGCGAGCTGGTCGAATCCTTCGAGACGACCTCGGCGGACCTGGTGGCGGCGCACGGCGGCCGGCTGATCAAGACGCTGGGCGACGAGGTGCTGTACTGCGCCGACGACGCGGCCACGGCGGCGGAGATCGCGCTGCGGCTGATCGAGACGATGGAAGCCGATCCGCAGATGCCCGAGCTGCGCGTGGGCATCGCGTTCGGAACGGTGACCACCCGGATGGGCGATGTCTTCGGGACCACGGTGAACCTGGCCTCGCGGCTGACGTCGATAGCGCCGAAGGACGCGGTCCTGGTGGACGGCGCGATGGCCCAGGAACTGGGCCGCACGGGCGCGGCCCCGGTCTCGGAGAAGGAAGCCGAGAACGAGGAGGGCGGCGGCACCTACCGCTTCGCGCTCCAGCCGATGTTCCAGCGCCCGGTGCGCGGCCTCGGCGTCGTGGAACCCTGGTCGCTGACGCGGCGGAGCCCTAAGATCCCCGGATAACGTTCGTTAACCGGGAGGGCCCCTGTGTCCGAATTTGTCGTGGTGCGAAGGCATGAGGGCGGGGTCGCCGAGCTGGTTCTGGACCGGCCCAAGGCGATGAACGCCGTGTCGACGGAGATGGCGCGGGGGATCGGCGCCGCGTGTGCGGAGCTGGGTGCGGACCCGTCGGTACGGGTGGTCGTGCTCTCCTCGACCGCCGAGCGGGCGTTCTGCGTGGGCGCGGACCTCAAGGAGCGCAACTCCTTCTCGGACGCCGAGCTGCTGCGGCAGCGGCCGACCACGCGGGGCGCGTACGGGGGCGTGCTGGAGCTTCCGATGCCGGTGATCGCGGCGGTGCACGGGTACGCGCTGGGCGGCGGCTTCGAGCTGGCCCTCGCGTGCGATGTCATCGTGGCCGACGAGACGGCCGTCGTCGGGCTGCCCGAGGTGTCGGTCGGGGTGATCCCGGGCGGCGGCGGTACGCAGCTGCTGCCGAGGCGTGTGGGGGCGGCGCGGGCCGCCGAGCTGATCTTCACCGCGCGGCGGGTGGAGGCCGCGGAGGCGCTGGCCCTCGGGCTGGTGGACTCGGTGGTGCCGGCGGGGTCGGACCGCGAGGCGGCCCTGGCGATGGCGGCGGCGATGGCGGCGAACTCCCCGGTCGGGCTGCGGGCCGCCAAGCGGGCGCTGCGGCTCGGGCACGGCATGGACCTGACGGCCGGGCTGGAGATCGAGGACGCGGCCTGGCGGACGGTGGCCTTCTCGGGGGACCGGGCCGAGGGCGTGGCGGCGTTCAACGAGAAGCGGAAGCCGGAGTGGCCCGGGGTGTGAGGGGCGGGCCCCGCGGGCCCGCATCCCGCATCCTGCGTCCCGCATCCCGCGTCACGCTTCGTGACCCTTTGTGATCTTGATGCCACCGAATGTCGCGCCAATTGTCACTAAATCGGACAAAACCCCTAACCTGGGGTGATGGGTGTTGACGGGCGGCTTCGAGCCGTTGTGGGCCTCGCGCAGGCCATGGCTGCCGCATGCGCGCCGCGGGACAGCGTGCGGGCCGCCGCGCGCGGGGCGAGGCTGGCGATGGACGGGTCGTTCGCCGCGATCTCCGCGTGGGAGCGGGAACGGGGGCGCCTGCGGGTGCTCGTGAACGAGGGGGAGCGCAGGGACGGGGAGGAGGAGTTCCCCGAGGACGAGTCGTACCCCGTCCACGACTTCCCCGAGATCACCGAGTTCCTGCACGAACGCTGGGTCGGCGGCGGCGGACCCCACGCCTGGGTGGACAGCGCGGTCGGCGACCGGCCGGGACGCCGGGGCGAGGCGCTGCGGCGCCGCGGGCGCGGTACCTGCGTGGTGGCCCCGATCGTGCTGAGCGGGCGGGCCTGGGGCGAGCTGTACGTGGCCCGGGACGAGGGCATGGCGGACTTCGACGAGGACGACGCGGAGTTCGCCACCGTCCTCGCGGCCGTGATCGCGGCCGGGCTCGCGCAGAGCGACCGGCTGGAGGAGGCCCGCCGGCTCGCCTTCACCGACCCGCTGACCGGACTGGCCAACCGGCGGGCCGTGGACATGCGGCTCGACGAGGCGCTGGAGGAGCACCGGCGGGGCGGGGGCGAGGTGGTCGTGAGCCTGGTCGTCTGCGACCTGAACGGCCTCAAGAAGGTCAACGACACCCTCGGGCACGCGATGGGCGACCGGCTGCTGGAACGGTTCGGCTCCGTGCTCAGCCTGTGCGGGGCGATGCTGCCGGGGGCGCTGGTGGCCCGACTGGGCGGGGACGAGTTCTGCCTGGTCAGCGTCGGGCCTTCGGCGGACGAGGTGGTACGGGTCACCGATGAGGTCTGCCAGCGGGCCGCCGAGCTGGAGCTGGGGGAAGGGGTCGCCTGTGGCGTCGCCTCCACGGGGGACCCGATCGGGCCGGTGAAATCCTCCCGGCGGCTGTTCCGGCTCGCGGATGCGGCGCAGTACAAGGCGAAGGCGGCGCGGTCGGCGAAGCCGGTGGTCGCGGGGCGGGACACGGCGGTGGTCCGCCTCGCCGACGCGGAGCCCGGGGGCCCGGGGGAGCGCCGCCGCTTCCGGGGGCGGGCGTAGCCCGTGGCCCGGGCCCGGGCTGGCCGTCGCCCGGGCGGGGGCTGCCCGTGGCCCGGGCGGGCGACGGGGCCCGGTCCTCAAGCGCCGGACGGGCTGAGGGGGTGCCGGGCTGCGCCCGGACCCCCTGGGGC
>NZ_JBHXKA010000201.1:0-10106 GCF_042722885.1 Streptomyces sp. NPDC058401 | reverse complement strand
ACGTGCGGTCCCACGTCTCGATGTTCATCCGGATCCGGCGCGCCACGAGGTACGAGCCTCCGGTCAGCCAGTCGCTGCCGTCGCCGGCGCCGACCGGTTCGGGGGCCGGCCCCGGGACCGGCAGCCGGGCCACGCGCAGCCAGCCCGCCGCCGCCTTCGAGGCGGAGCCGAGGGCCAGGCCCCAGGCGGCCCCGGCCACGCCCCAGACGGCGTACCCGCCCAGCAGCAGCCCGACGGACAGCAGCGAGAAGACCACCTGGAGCGAGAGCGTGGCCTTCGGGTTCAGCACCCGCAGGGTCAGCAGTGCACAGGTGCCGAGCCCCATGACGGCGTACTGGGCTCCGGTCGCGGGCAGCAGTGCGGACGCCGCCCGCCAGGTGTCGCCGAGCAGGGCGCGGCCGGCCCGCTCCGGCAGCGCGTACAGCACGGCCCCCCACGCGGCGCCGGTCACCGCGAGCGCGCCGCCCATCAGCGCGGTCAGCCGGACCACCCCGCGCTTGCCCGACGCCCGGCCGACGACCGGCGGGCCGAAGGAGTTCGCGGAGTTGAACAGCACGTTCAGCGGCCCGAAGAGGGTGGTGGCGCCGCGCAGCGCGCCCACGGCCAGCGGGGTCGCGAAGACGCCGAGCCCCAGCACGGCGAGCTGGCTGGAGCCGTTGCCGACGGCGAACTCGACCACGAACCGCTGCCCCAGGTAGCCGCGCCGCAGGTACGGGCGCAGGTCGATGGCGCCACCGGAGGCCTCCCGCACCGAGGGCCGCAGCAGCCACAGGCCGAGCGCGAGCGCGGGCAGCGCGGAGAGCCCCCACACCAGCACCAGCCGCCCGGCCGGGGCGCCTTCGGGCTGGAGCAGCAGCGCGGACACCACGCACACCAGGCGCAGCGTGTCGGCGGCCAGCGCCCGCCCGGGCACCCGCAGGGCGGAGAAGCAGTAGCGCAGCCCGTCCTGGAGGAGCACCAGGGGCAGTACGAGTCCCAGCGCGAGGAACGCCGCTCCGGTGGCCCCGGGGAGCAGCAGCCCCAGGAGGGCCAGTACGGCTCCCGCCGCGGCCGAGGCGGCGCCGGTGAAGGCGAGCCCGGAGCGGCAGGCCGCGGCCAGCCGGGCAGTGCCGGGGTCGTCCTTCTCCAGCACCAGGGTCTGGCCCACGTAGGCCATGTTCAGGCCGAGCAGCACGGTGAAGGTCACGTAGACCATCGTGAAGTCGGCGAAGCCGGCCGCCGAGGAGAGCCGGGCGGCCAGCACCAGGACCAGGATGTTCGTGGCGCTGGACGCTGCCTGGTCCAGTACCGAGGCGACCGCCGCGAGGCCGCGCCGGCTCACCGCCGGCCCGTGCGGACCGTACGCAGGGCGACCGTGTCGGTGCCGTCGCCCGGGATGTGCTGCGCGGCGTCGGCGGCGGCGACCTCGTAGGGGATCGGCTGCGGCTCCCGCGAGCGGAGCGGGGGCGCGGGCGCGGGAAGGGGTTCCTCGGCGGCGGGGCCGCCGCCCTTGGGGCTGCGGCCGAGTCCGCGCTTCTTCTCGCCCGGCAGCGGCGCGTGCAGGACGGCGCCCAGCACCGTGCCGCCGGCCCCGCTGATCAGCTCGCGGATCCGGGAGAGGTCGGTGCGGCGCACCGCGCCGGGGTTGCAGACCACCAGGACGCCGTCGACGCGGTCGACGAGCGCGAGGGCGTCGGCGTACGAGAGCACGGGCGGGGCGAGCACCACGACGGTGGAGTTGGGGGAGTCGGCCTCGGAGATCAGCCGGGAGGCCCGCTGCGAGGTCAGCGCGCGGGGCACGTTGCGCACCCGCTCGCCCGGGATCAGGTCGAAGCTGCCCGATTCCCCGGCGTCCACGAGGAGCTGGCGACCGTCGGGCCACTCGGTCTCCGCGTGCTGTGCGCCCGAGCCGCCCTGCGACTGGCTCCAGCGCGGTCGGCCGGCGGCGTCGGTGGGCAGCTGGCTGGCCAGCACCGGGGTGCGCAGGTCGGCCTCGATGAGGAGCACGTCCTTGCCGGTCTCCGCGAAGGAGGCGGCCAGGTTCACCGCCACGGCGGCGGCGATCTCGCTGCTGCCGCGCGGGGCGACGACCAGGAGGCGGCGCCGGTCGGCGAAGCGGGCGTCGTAGGCGAGCCGGAAGGCCACCGAGCGGAACTCCTCGGCCAGCCGGGGGTCTTCCTCGCCCGCCGCGAGCAGCGGCCCGCCGTCGGCCTTGCCGCGCGGCAGGGAGCCCAGGACCGGGGCGCGCAGGGCCCGGGCGACGTCGCCCTCGGAGCGCGGAGCCGGGTCGAAGACGAGGCGCACCCAGGCTCCGAGGAGGCCCAGGGCGAGGCCGACGGCCGCGCCGAGCGCGAGCGACATGGGCAGTCCGGGGCCGTCGGCCCCGTGGGGCGGGACGGCGGAGCTGGTGACCCGGCCCGGGGTCATGTCCAGGGCCTGGAGCTTGGCGATGTTGCCGTTGAGCGTGTTGATCTTGCTTTGCTGGTCGGTCTTGGAGGAGTACGCGGCGTCCCGCGCGGGACCGGCCGGCATCCCGTTGATCTGCTTGACGAGATCGTCGAGCTGCTTGGCTACCGGGTCGCGCTGGTCCTGGTAGCCCTTGACCATCTTGTCGCGGGTGACGTCGAGGGCCTCCTGCCGCTTGAGCAGGTAGGCCTCGGTCATCGCGTTGGCGCGCTTGGCGGCCTCGGCGGGTGAGGCGGCGGTGTAGGTGAAGCGCAGCACCATCGTCTGCGGGGGGTTGGTCACCTGCAGACCGGCGCGCAGGGCCGAGAAGTCGGTGGCCGCGACCCCGAGCTTCTTCGCGGCCTCGTTGGCTATGGAGCTGGAGAGCGCGACCTGCCGCTCCGAGCCGATGTTGATCGCCTTGTCGGGGGCGAGGCTCGGGTTGAAGGGGTCGTCGGTGGGCGCGCGCAGCACGATGTCCGCGGTGGCCACGTAGGTGTCCGCCGTGGAGACGCCGAGGTAGACCCCGCCGAGCAGGCCGATGCCCACGCCCGCGGCGAGGAGCCGGCGGTAGCGCAGGAGCTGCTTGAACTGATCCCGGAGGAGGTCCGGTTCGTCCTCGGCCGGAGCCGCTGCCGGGCGGTTGGTCTCGATCACGGCCGGGGACCCCCAAGTGCTTCGTCCATCAGTGCGTCGATGCGGGCGAGGCCCGCCTCACGGCTCAGGTGCGCCGCCACGTGGCGCGGCCCGGCCGCACCCAGGGCGTCCGCGCCCGCGGGGTCCTCGGCCAGCGCCCGTACGGCCTTCAGCAGGGCCTCCGGGTTCTCCGGCGGTACGAGCACCCCGGCGCCCGAACGTTCCACTTCCTGGGCGGTCCCGCCCAGCGCCGCGACGGAGGCGACGACGGGACGGCCGGCCTGGAAGTACGAGGTCAGCTTGGACGGCACGCTCATGTCCATCACGGCGGCGTGCTGCGTGACCGCGAGTACGTCCGCCGCGGCGAGGATATCCGGGAACTCGCCGTCCGCGGCAGGGGGGATGATGTCGAGATTGGGAACGTCGGCCGCCAGGTCGGCGAGCGCGGAGCGCTGGCTGCCGTCGCCCATCAGCACGAAACGGACGCTCGGGTCCAGCCGGGCGGCGCCGACGAGGACCTCCAGCCCCTGCTTGAGGCCCATGTTCCCGGAGTGCAGGACGACGGTCTGGCCGGGAGCCCACCCGAGGTGGTGGCGGGTGCGGCCGCGCGGTTTGGTGGGCAGCGCCACGTGGGACCAGTTGGGGACGAGCCGGATGCGCCCCGGGTCCACGCCCATGGCGACGACCCGGTCGACGAAGGTCTCGTGGATCACACCGACGAGGGCGGCCCGCTTCAGGACGTGGGCCTCGGCCCGCCCGGCGAACACGGCCGCCTTGTCCCCGCCGCTGATCCCGCTCTGCGCGGCGGCGGCGCCCATCAGGTCCTGGACGACCGGAACGAAGGGGACCTTCCAGCGCGCCGCGAGGCGGGCGGCCACCAGGCCGCCGGCCAGGCTCGGCATCTGGGCCAGGACCGCGTCCGGCCTCGGCATCCGGGGCGGGGCCACGGTGCCGTGCAGCAGAATCGATCCTTCGAAAAGGGCCCGACGCAGGGCGGTCTGGCGCGGGGGAACGGTGTGCGCACGCCGGTGCACGGTCACTCCCGCGCGCTGTTCCGTGCGCCGTAGCGCCCCCTTGTACTCCGGCTCGACGGACCAGGCCGGGTAGTGCGGCATGCCCGCCAGGACGTGGGTCTCGTGACCGAGATCCGCCGCCCAGTGCTCCGCGATCTGGGTGGCGTACGGGCCTATGCCCGTGTGCTCGGGGGCGTAATTCGTGGAAACCAGCAGCAGTCGCCGCTGACCGGATTTCGACACTGGACGTCCCCCTCTCACCAGGATGATGCGCACGTCACCCTATTCGTTCACCGGCAACACAGGGAACGTGCACGCTATTGTCTGCTAATCCGCCACACCGGGGTGTGCGGCTTCTGGGGGATAACACGTGACGGAGCAGGAAATGTCCGAATTTGCCGAGCCTGGGCGTAGACCTCACCGCATCGGTTACGCGCCCGGCGCCTACGATCTGTTCCATATCGGACACCTCAACATCCTTCGCCATGCCCGGAGTCAGTGCGACTACCTGGTGGCCGGGGTCGTGTCCGACGAAATGGCGGAACTCGCCAAGGGGCGGCGCCCGGTGATCCCGCTCGTCGAGCGGCTGGAGATCGTCCGCGCCGTGCAGTACGTGGATGCCGCTTTTGTCGAGACCGTCCCGGACAAGGTCGAAACGTGGAAACAAGTCCGTTTCGACGTGATTTTCAAGGGCGACGACTGGCGCGGCACCCCCAAGGGCGACCAGCTGGAAAGGGACTTCGCCGTGCACGGGGTCGAGGTCGTCTACTTCCCGTACACGGTCCACACCTCCAGCACCCAGCTGCGCCGGGCCCTGGACGTGCTGTCGGAACCGCTCGCCACGGAACAGCGGGGCTGAGCGGCGGGACGGCGGGACGGTAGAGCGGCGGGACGGAGCGGAAGGCCGGCCCTTCGGCCTCCGGTCCGCGTCCCGGTCGGCCCGGTCGTCCCGGTCCCCGTCCCGGTCCCCGTCCCGGTCAGCGGGGTACGGCGCTGAGCTCCCGGAACCACTTGGCGAGGAACGCCACCAGGAACAGCGCGGCCAGCGCACCCGCCCCGGCGTACGCCCAGCGGAACGCGCCGCTGCCGCCGAGGAGCAGGAACACCAGGCAGAACACCCCGTAGTCCACGGGCAGCAGCGCCACCGCGCGCAGGGCCGACGGCGCGGCGGCCGCGCTCCCCGGCGCCGGCTTCGGCTTGAGCTTCTCCGTCAGCAGCCCCCCGAAGAAGGTCACGACGGCGGCGAGCTGGAAGCCCAGGGGCACCAGCAGCCAGCCGGCCGAGGCGGCCCCGTCCGGCCCGCCGCCGATCCCGTAGGCCTCGGGGAAGCGGTAGAAGGCGATCAGTACGCAGGTGTGCAGCGCGGTGAGCTTCGCGCAGTCCACGACGTGGTCCAGCCACTCGCCCGCCGCACTGCCGCCGCCGCGCAGCCGGGCGAGCTGCCCGTCGGCGGAGTCGAAGGCGAAGCCGACGGCGAGCAGGGCCCACACCGCGAACCCCAGCCCCCACGAGGGCGAGAGGAGGGCGACGGCGGCCGCGCCCGCGAAGCTCAGGGCGGCGCTGATCAGGGTCACCTGGTTCGGGGTGAGCCCGAGCGCGTACGACCCGGCGGCCAGGTACCGCCCGACGGGCCGGTTGACGAACCGGGAGTAGAGCGACACCCCCTTCGCCGATTTCTGCGCCCCGCGCAGCTCCCGCAACGCGGTCCCGACACTCGCCATCGACACAACCCCTCGAACATTCGTGTATGCGTGCGTGCGTACGAAGGCCACATCATCGCAGGGTGTTCCGAGGGCTTCCGACCGGATCGGCCCACCACCACCGACCCTCCGGCTTCACTCTGCCGCCTTCCACCCGCCGCCTTCGGTTCACCGCCTTCCCCCCGCCCCCGCCCCCAACCCTCACCCCCAACCCTCAGCCCACCACCTTCAGCAGCAGCACCGCGCGCGCCGGTACGGTCACGCTCCCGCCCCCGCGGTGCACGGTGGCGGGCGCCGCCGCCTGGTCCTCCCGGGAGGTGTCCAGGACCAGTTCGTACGCCCGGCCCCACGGCGCCTCCGGCAGCACCCACTCCACCGGCCGGTCCCCGGCGTGCAGCAGCGCCAGGAAACTGTCGTCCGTGACCTGCCGGCCGCGCTCGTCACGGCCCGGGATGTCCTGCCCCGACAGGTACAGCCCCACCGACCCGGCCGGGGCGTACCAGTCCCGCTCGGTCATCTCCACGCCCGCCGGGGTGAACCACGCCAGGTCCCGCAGCCCGTCCGCCCCCTGCGAGCGCCCCGAGAAGAACGCCCGGCGCCGCAGCACCGGATGGGCCCGGCGCAGCGCCAGCAGCCGCCGGGTCAGCGCGAGGAGCGCCTGCCAGGACGGGTCCTCCAGCAGCGACCAGTCCACCCAACTCGTCGCGTTGTCCTGGCAGTACGCGTTGTTGTTGCCGCCCTGCGTCCGGCCGAACTCGTCGCCCGCCACCAGCATCGGCACCCCGGTCGACAGCAGCAGCGTGGTCAGCAGGTTCCGCAGCTGCCGCCGGCGCAGCGCGGCGATCCGCGGATCCGTGCCCTCCTCGGGCTCGCCCTCCACCCCGCAGTTCCAGGACCGGTTGTCATTGGTCCCGTCGCGGCCCGCCTCGCCGTTCTCCTCGTTGTGCTTGGACTCGTACGACACCAGGTCGCGCAGGGTGAAACCGTCGTGCGCGGTGATGAAGTTGACCGAGGCGTAAGGCCGCCGCCCGCCCCACGCGTACAGGTCGCTCGATCCCGAAAGCCGGTAGCCGAGGTCCCGCACATCGGGCAGCGCGCCGCGCCAGAAGTCCCGTACGGCGTCCCGGTAGCGGTCGTTCCACTCCGTCCACAGCGGCGGGAACGCCCCCACCTGGTACCCCCCCGAGCCCACGTCCCACGGTTCGGCGATCAGCTTCACCCGCCGCAGCACCGGATCCTGGGCGATCACCGCGAGGAACGGCGAGAGCATGTCCACGTCGTGCATCGAGCGGGCCAGGGCCGCCGCCAGGTCGAAGCGGAAGCCGTCCACCCCCATCTCCGTGACCCAGTACCGCAGCGAGTCGGTGATCAGGCGCAGCACGTGCGGCCGCCCGGCGTGCAGGGTGTTGCCGCAGCCGGTGTAGTCCGCGTACCGGCGCTGGTCCGACTGGAGCCGGTAGTACGCCCGGTTGTCGATCCCGCGCAGCGACAGCGTCGGGCCCAGCTCGCCGGCCTCCGCGGTGTGGTTGTAGACCACGTCGAGGATGACCTCGATCCCCGCGGCGTGCAGCGCCTTGACCATCCGCTTGAACTCGCCGACCTGCTGGCCGGCCGTACCGCTGGAGGAGTACGCGGCGTGCGGGGCGAAGTAGCCGACCGAGTTGTAGCCCCAGTAGTTGCGCAGGCCGCGGCGCAGCAGGTGGTCCTCGTGGGCGAACTGGTGGACCGGCAGCAGTTCCACCGCCGTCACCCCGAGCCCGGTCAGGTGCTCGATCGCCGCCGGGTGCGCGAGGCCCGCGTACGTACCGCGCAGGTGCTCGGGGATGCCGGGGTGGCGCATGGTGAAGCCGCGCACGTGCAGTTCGTAGATGACCGAATCGGCCCACGGGGTCTTCGGCCGGACGTCGTCCGCCCAGTCGTCGTCATCGTGGACCACGACCCCCTTCGGGACGTGCGGGGCCGAGTCGCGGTCGTCGCGCACGGTGTCCGCGATGTACTGCTGCGGCCAGTCGCGGACGTGCCCGTACACCTCCGGCGGCAGCAGGAAGTCCCCGTCGACGGCCCGCGCGTACGGGTCCAGGAGCAGCTTCGCCGGATTGTGGCGGGCCCCCGTCCACGGATCCCAGCGCCCGTGCACCCGGAACCCGTACCGCTGCCCGGGCCGCACGCCCGGCAGGAACCCGTGCCAGATCTCGTGGGTCAGTTCCGTCAGCGCGCAGCGGCTCTCCGACCCGTCCTCCGCGAAGAGGCAGACCTCCACCGCCTCCGCGCCCTGGGCCCACAGTGCGAAGTTGGTGCCGACCCTCCCGTCCGGGCCCTGGTGGAACCGGGCCCCCAGCGGATGCGAGGAGCCGGGCCACACGGGCGGCCCGGGCACCCCGCGGCTCACCACGGCGTGGCCCCTGACCTGCGGTTCCATCAGCCCCAGGGGCTGACCGGCCGGGTGGCCGCTCCCGTTGGCGGCTCCTGCTCCGGTCCCGTTGCCGTTGCCGTTGCCGTTGCCGTTTCCGCTTCCGTTCCCCGTCCCGTGGCCGGTCAGGGCCCCGGCCCCGGTCCCGCCCTGAACACCGACCCGGGTCCCGGGTCCGGTTTCGGCCCCGGGCCCGGTCCCGGCCCCGGATCCGGTCTCGACCCCGGCCAGGGGCTCCGCCTCTTGCTCGGCTGCGCTCGACACTGCCCGCCTCCACGGCTCTCGGTACCTGCGGGGGTGGGGGAACTGCGGCCCCGGCGTCCCTGCCGCGGCCCGCCCCCGTCTGGTCCTTCCCACTGTTCTGCCCGGACTGTCCTGCCTGGAACGTGGGCCGCGCCCACGTTTCCCCCGGAGGGGCCCGGTCGTTGGAGGAACGTGACTCTTCTGACGAGGCGGGCAGGGGCGGGCTTGGCCGCCGTGGCGGTATGGGCGGGCCTCCTCGGAGGCCTGGCCGGATGCACCGAGAACGGCGGCTCCCCGATCGAGATCCAGCTGCCCGGCAAACCCCGGTCGCCGGACGAGGCGATCAGGATCACCCCCGACGACAACGCCAGGGGGGTGCCGGCCGAGGGACCGCTGAGGATCACCGTGCCCGAGGGCCGCCTCGAACGGGTCGTGGTCACCAAGGTGGAGGACGCGCAGGAGGAGACGGTGCCCGGCGCCATCGCCGTCGACGGGCTCAGCTGGAGCCCCGACCCGGCGTCGGGCCGGCTCGCGCTCGCGGCCAAGTACACCGTGGACGCGGTCGCGCTCGACGGGCACGACCGCCGCCAGGCCCGGCACACCACCTTCACCACCTACGTTCCCGAGGAGCGGTTCATCGGCTACTTCAAGCCCGAGAACCGCTCGACCGTCGGCACCGGCATGATCATCTCCTTCGGGTTCAGCCGGTCCATCGAACGCCGCGCCGACGTGGAGCGAGCCATCACGATCACCTCCGACCCGGCCGTGGAGGTGGTGGGCCACTGGTTCGGCGACGAGCGCCTCGACTTCCGGCCCAAGACGTACTGGAAGCCGGGCACCGAGGTCACGGTGAAGATCGGCCTGCGGGACGTCGAGGGCGCCCCCGGCTCGTACGGGATCCAGGACAAGACCCTGCGCTTCACCGTCGGCCGCTCCCAGATCTCCACCGTCGACGCGGCCGCGCACACCATGGAGGTGCGGCGCGACGGCGAGCTGCTGTCCACCGTGCCGATCACCGCCGGGGCGCCGAAGAACATGACCTACAACGGGAAGATGGTGGTGATGGAGCTCTTCGACGTCACCCGGATGAACGGCCAGACCGTCGGCTTCGGCGGCGAGTACGACATCCCCGACGTCCCGCACGCCATCCGCCTCACCCGCTCCGGGACCTTCCTGCACGGCAACTACTGGGCCAGCCCCGACACCTTCGGCTCCACCAACGTCAGCCACGGCTGCATCGGACTGCGCGACAACAAGGGCGGCGGCTCGGACACCCCGGCCGGCTGGTTCTTCGACCGGACCCTGGTCGGCGACGTGGTGGAGGTCGTGAACTCGCAGGACAAGACGGTCGCCCCGGACAACGGGCTGGGCGGCTGGAACATGTCCTGGCCCGCCTGGGTCGCCGGTTCCGCGATCGCCTGACCCCTCGTCACGTGCCGTCCCCTCACCCGTCCCCTCACCCGTCCCCTCACCCGACACCCCAGTCGGGTGATTGTCGTACCGGAATGCCGTAGCGGGGGAGTGTCGGTCCGCCCGGCTCGCCGGAGCCCGCCGCCAGCCTGTACGGGCCCGCCCGCACGCGGCGGCGGGCGACGGACGGAGCGTCATGTCAGCAAGGAAGTGGACCCTCGGGCCCCTGGGGCTCGCCCTCGGGGCCGTACTGGCCGCAGGGGCCCCGGG